>NZ_LJCS01000048.1:0-35158 GCF_001280945.1 Photorhabdus heterorhabditis
TATTAATATTAATTAATTTATATGAAAGAAAGTGCAATATATTACTTAAATAACTTAGTGATTCAGGTAATTATGGATCGCTTTGATAAAGTTAACAACATAAGTAACTTTCCGATTAAAAATACATCAATAATTTCTCCTTAATTATATCCATTTAATACTTGTCGATTAATAAAATTAATATATTATATTCGCCGGCTTTCTCAAGTTCGCTGTAGCTTTTGAGATGCAGACAAAAATAAATTATTTAATATAAGTCAACAATTAAATTGGAAAAATTAATGGATAATCAAAACCTCAATTTTAATTCTAGCTCTATATCTAACAATAACGAGGTATTTATTCCAGGTGGTCAGTCCCTCCGTAGCGGAGAAGGTACGAAATGGATTGGTCAATCATGGAAACTGGTTAAGAGCAAATGGGGTATGTGGATACTCCTTACCATTATCTATTTTGCAGTTATATCTGGTTTACAGTTTATTCCTTTTCTTGGGCTACTTTCGGGAATCTTAGGTCCAGTATTTATTGGTGGAATCATAGCTCTATGTGAAAAACAAAGAACTACTGGAGAATTCGAATTAGGACTGTTATTTAGCGGATTTCAGCAGAATTTTTCATCGCTAATTGCCGTTGGGGCTTTATCATTTGGTATTATGCTGCTTGGATTTATCGCAACTTTTATCATCAGCGGTAGTATATTAACCAATATATTGTTAGCCAGCCAATATGGTGAGCCTCCCGTTAACTTTTACCAATATGATCTGTCGTCATTATTTCTTGCTGTCCTTGTTTTGTTTGTCTTCAGCCTCGTTGCCAGCGCTTTAGCTTGGTTTGCACCAGCGCTCATCGTTATCCATAATTTGAAATTTGGTGCTGCCGTATCAATGAGCCTGGAAGCCGTGAAAAAGAATTTATTACCCGGTTTCTTATTCTTTATTACCATTGCGGTAATATTCATAATCTCCATAATTCCTTTCGGTTTAGGGCTTTTAATCTCTATGCCTATTCTTTTAGCTAGTTATTACTCATCTTACCGCAGCATTTTTATTGGTAAGGAGAAACCATCGACTTTAGTTAGCTAAAAAATACATTTATACCTGTTATCTTTCAAGTTGCCTCTTTGTTGGCTGCACTCATTCACCCCGGTCACAGAGTTATCTATACTCCCGGGGATTCGCTCCCTTGCCGTCGCAATGCATCTTGAAATCTATTGGGTATAGTATTTACTGAATTCAGTAATTTTGTAATTAATAAAATAGACAGCAAAAAGCGCCGATTCGGCGCTTTTCATTAATACAATAATCAACCAATATATTCTAAGCCGCCCATATATGGACGCAATATTTCTGGAATTTCAATACGACCATCAGCTTGCTGATAGTTTTCCATAATAGCAACCAAGGTACGACCAACAGCCAAACCAGAACCATTGAGGGTATGAAGCAATTGAGTCTTTTTATCTTCTTTACCACGAAAACGCGCTTGCATACGACGAGCCTGGAAGTCCCACATGTTAGAACAGGAAGAGATTTCACGATAAGCGTTTTGAGCCGGTAACCATACTTCCAGATCATAAGTTTTACATGCACCAAAACCCATATCACCTGTGCATAGTAAAACTTTGCGGTACGGCAGATCCAGTAATTGCAATACTTTCTCTGCATGACCTGTTAGTTCTTCAAGGGCATTCATTGATTCTTCAGGGTGAACAATCTGAACCAATTCAACTTTATCAAACTGGTGCATACGAATCAGACCACGAGTATCACGGCCATAAGAACCCGCTTCTGAACGGAAGCAAGGGGTATGAGCGGTCATTTTCAATGGTAATTCGCTTTCATCCAAAATTTCACCACGGACCAAGTTTGTTACCGGAACTTCAGCGGTTGGGATCAGCGCGTAATGACTTTCTGTTTCTTCTTCCAGCGGCTTAGTATGGAAAAGGTCTTCACCAAATTTTGGCAACTGGCCCGTACCATATAAGGTTTCATGGTTAACCAGATAAGGAACGTAAGTTTCCAGATAGCCATGCTGTTCTGTGTGAAGATTCAGCATAAATTGAGCCAAGGCACGATGCAGACGAGCAATCTGCCCTTTCATCACTACAAAGCGCGAGCCGGTCAGTTTAACCGCGGCAGCAAAATCCAGCCCATTTGTCAGTTCACCTAATGAAACATGATCTTTGATTTCAAAATCATATTTACGTGGCTCACCCCAGCAACTTATTTCTAAATTATCATTCTCATCTTTACCTACTGGTACAGAGTCATCTGGTATGTTAGGGATATTCAAAGCCACATCACGGATTTCAGTTTGAAGCTTTTCCAGTTCGGATTTCGCTGTATCCAACTTCTCACCTAACTGGTTCACTTCCTGACGTAATGGATCAATATCTTCACCACGGGCTTTCGCCGCACCAATAGCTTTCGATCGGGAATTACGTTCTGCTTGCAGGGTTTCAGTTTCAACTTGTAAAACTTTGCGGCGCTCTTCTTGTTTGCGCAGCGTATCCACGTCAAGGGCATAGCCCCTGCGAGCCAGTTTTTCGGCGACTGCGTCTAGCTCATTACGCAGTATGTTTGGATCGAGCATGCTAGTCCTGTGCTTGTCGTTATTAAGATAGATGATATGAACAGACCCACAAGTTAATGGGTCATAAGATATTTTTACCTGTCAACCTTACCGCAACAATAACGTTAGCGATAGCGTTTTATCGGGCTATTTTGATCCTGCTCTGCAAGCCAGGCCAGTTTTTCACCTATTTTTCCCTCTAAGCCCCTATTTGACGGATGATAATAGCGGGTTTCCTGCATTTCAGAGGGGAAATAAACTTCACCAGCCGCATAGGCATTAGGTTCGTTATGAGCATAGCGATATTCCTCACCAAGCCCCATCTCTTTCATCAGTTTTGTCGGTGCATTACGCAAATGTGCGGGAACATCGTAGTCAGGCTTTTCCTTTACATCGGCTATCGCCGCTTTAAACGCGGTATAAACCGCATTGCTTTTCGGTGCGCAGGCAAGATAAACAATCGCTTGAGCAATTGCCCTTTCACCTTCTGCTGGCCCAACACGGGTAAAACAATCCCATGCAGCAATAGCAACCTGCATTGCTCTGGGATCAGCATTGCCAACGTCTTCAGAAGCAATCGCCAATAAACGACGTGCAACATACAATGGATCACCACCGGCGGTAATAATCCGGGCATACCAGTAAAGCGCAGCGTCAGGTGCAGAGCCACGTACAGATTTATGCAGAGCTGAAATCAAATCGTAATAACGATCACCTTTATTATCAAAACGCGCACTGCGCTCTCCGCTAACTTCGTTCAATAGTTTCGGTGTCAGAACCCGTTGCCCTTGAGCATTGGTTTCTGCCATATCCGCCATCATCTCCAGAAAGTTCAGTGAACGACGGGCATCACCAACAACCAGTTCCGCAATCATGTGACGGGTATTTTCAGGTAAAACGATATTCTGACCATGATAACCGTTATCTTTATCATTCATGGCCTGATTAAGGACCTGTTCAATTTCTTCTGTTGTCAATGATTTAAGCAAATAAACCCGCGCTCGTGAAAGTAATGCGGAATTCAGTTCAAAAGAGGGGTTTTCTGTCGTAGCACCGATAAAGGTTATCGTGCCGTCTTCAATGTGGGGCAAAAAAGCATCTTGTTGGCTTTTATTAAAACGATGCACTTCATCAACAAACAGAATAGTTCTCCGCCCTGCATTACGGTTCTGACGTGCTTTTTCAATCGACTCACGTATTTCTTTGATGCCAGAAGTGACCGCAGATATCCGCTCAATATCAGCCTGTGCATAACGCCCAATAATTTCAGCTAATGTTGTTTTCCCTGTTCCTGGAGGCCCCCATAAAATCATGGAGTGCAATTGCCCGGTACGGATAGCTCTCGGCAGTGGTTTCCCCTCAGCCAGCAAATGCTGCTGACCGATATATTGTTCTAATGTCACTGGCCGCATACGTGCGGCCAGTGGCTGGAATTCATTTTGTGAAAAATCGAGGGACAGATTGCTCACTTAAACCTCACTGGCGTTGATCATCCAACGTGACGCCTTTCGGTAGAGTAAAACGGAATTTTGCAGCGTCCACATAGGTGTTTTGCAACCCCTTTAACTGATAAGCACTTTTTTGTCCATCCTGCTCAACAGCTGAGAATTTCTGGATAGTGCCGTCAGTCGTTACCGTAATAAAAAAGCGTTTCAGGTTGCCATTTGCATTATTCGGTGTCAGTTTAAAATCATTCCCTTTCTGAATGATTTTATATTGAGACCACTCTTTAGCATCGTTACGGGTAATCAGCATAAATGGGGTGTTTCCTGTTGCATCTTTTAACCAAGTGGCGGTTACCTGTTCAACAAATGGATTATAGAACCACAAGGTTTTACCATCTGATACCAAAACACTTTCGTCCGGTGATGTCATATGCCAGTTAAACAAGTTTGGACGTTTAACCCACAATTGCCCGTCACCTTCCTGAATTGTCGCACCATCATCACTGGTTACTATCTGAGTAAAACTGGCATGAAAACTACTTATTTTGCCCAAACGTTCCTGTAAATTCCGACTCGCACTTGCCCATACAGAAGTGACACTCATGCTAGCCATCAAACAACCTATCAATATCAGCTTTTTCATGTAAGAGATACCTTTACTCAGCGTTATTACCCGGTGTATTTATTATCGGAGCTTTCCACATATTAAAATTAACTATCAGCGCTCATGCGGCGGTGGCGCCAATACTTCGCGATTACCATTATGGCCCGGAGTGCTGACAATCTGCTGTGCCTCCATCTGTTCGACAATCCGCGCAGCACGGTTATAACCGATACGGAACTGGCGCTGTACACCAGAAATCGAAACCCGCCGTTTTTCAATAACGAATTCAACCGCTTGATCGAACAGTGCATCTAACTCTTCACCGCTATCCAAACCCAGACTACCTTCCGCATCATCACCGCCACTAAGAATATTATCAATATATTCTGGACGGCCACGGGCTTTCCAATCATTCACCACCTCATGAACTTCTTGATCCCGTACAAATGCGCCGTGAACACGCACCGGAATAGAAGAGTTTGGCGCCAGATAAAGCATGTCTCCCATGCCCAACAGAGATTCAGCGCCCGCCTGATCAAGGATAGTGCGAGAATCAATTTTGCTGGATACCGTAAAAGCAATACGGGTTGGTATATTCGCTTTAATCAGACCGGTAATAATATCGACAGATGGACGTTGCGTTGCCAGCACTAAATGAATGCCGGCAGCCCGCGCTTTCTGCGCCAAACGTGCAATTAGCTCTTCCACTTTTTTGCCAACTGTCATCATCAAGTCAGCAAATTCATCTACCATGACAACGATATACGGCTCTTTTTTTAGCACAGGGTGAGTGACATCCATGCTATCGCCCGGTTTCCAGAATGGATCTGGAATTGGACGTCCCATCTCTTCAGCCTGTTTAACCTTTTCGTTATAACCTGCCAGGTTACGTACACCTAATGCAGACATCAGTTTATAACGGCGTTCCATTTCACCAACACACCAACGTAGTGCATTAGCTGCATCTTTCATGTCGGTAACAACTTCAGTCAACAGATGTGGAATGCCTTCATAAACCGACAATTCCAGCATTTTCGGGTCAATCATGATAAAGCGAACATCTTCCGGTTTTGCTTTATAGAGGATACTGAGGATCATAGCGTTGACACCAACAGATTTACCCGAACCGGTTGTACCCGCCACCAGCAAGTGCGGCATTTTACCTAAATCAGCCACAACTGGCTGACCGCCAATATCTTTACCTAATACAATTGTCAGTGGTGATGGGTTGTCACGGAACTTTTCACAATCCAATACTTCACGCAAATAGACTGTCTGGCGTTTTTTATTCGGCAATTCCAAACCGACATAAGGTTTACCCGGAATGACTTCAACAATACGTACCGCTACCGCAGATAAGGAACGCGCAAGATCTCTCGATAAGTTGGAAATACGTGATGCTTTAACACCCGGAGCCAAATCCAATTCAAACCGAGTGATCACCGGACCTGGCGAGAAACCCACTACATCGGCTTTAACCCGATAGTCACTCAGACGCGCTTCAATCAAACGAGCCGTTTGCTCAAGGGCAAACATATCAACCGGCTCTTCTTCTGCCAAAGGGCTGGCTAATAGATCAAGCGAAGGCATTGGCGTCGTTGGCTTTGGTAATGGCTGATCATTACGGATCAAAAATGGATGGAACAAACTATCCTGCTGCGGTTGCTGCGGTTGCTGCGGTTGCTGCGGTTGCTGCACAACAGTGTGTGCTGGCGCTGGCATAAAAGTAATTTCTGTGGATAGTTCGGATTTATTTTCTGGCTCTGATTGAACAGAAGGCATAAATAACGGCTCTGCCGACTCTTTTTTCACTAAATCTTCAACTGGTGAGAAATTATCAAAGTTAGACAAACTTTCCAAGGCAATGTTCTCTTTTTCCCCTTGGTAGTTCTGTTCCTGATAACGCTCACGTTGCTGCGGCTCAACGGCTCGTTTAACAATTTCTGGCTGAACCTTCTCTGCCATTGAAGGCTGATTTTTCGGTTCAAACGGGTTCGGCATTATTTGAGACTCAATTGGAACATCTTCCTCTGTATCCGCAGGCATGCGATAACGTTCGCGCTGTTGTTCAAGAAACTGTTGTCGCAACAACTCTTCTTGCTGCTTATCAGACTCAGCATCAGCCCATTCCTCTACCTGCTGTCTGGTCTCTTCTTCACGCTGTTGCTGCTCTGCAAGACGCTGTGAAGGCACTTTGATGCCATATAATTCACGACGGGTTGGAATACGGACAGGATTAGGACGAGGCAACTCTGGCCCGATCCCCTGCTTAACCTGAGAGTTGCCTGTAATAACCGCTGCCGATGTTGCTGTTACTGCAACCTTTAGCTCGGTTTCCGGCATAGAAGTGAGTGTGTCACTACTGCTTTGCCTATTTTCAATCGGCTCAAATGTCGGAACTACGTCAACAGCTTGTTCAGATGCAGGTTGGAAATTATGCTCAGAAGGAATTTCAAATGTATAACGAATCGGTTCGTCATCATTTTTTTCATATTCTTCTGCTTTTTCTGTTTCTTCTGCTAATGACCGGGACTCTACAGCAACATCGGATGCATTGACCAGAATTTCAGGTTCAGCATCAATGTCAGCCATATTAACGGTTGGAATATCAAGTCGCTGCTTTTCTTCAATTTCCGCTTTCTCTGATTCCGGTTCATTTAGTTCAGCTTTTGCTAATTCCGCAGCTGAAAGTGCAGTAAACAGCACATCATCATGATCGATATCAGTTACTTTAAATTCTGGTTCTGTTTTGCCATAAGCAGAGCTGTCCTGCTCAATAGCGGTTTCACTATATGATGATGATGACGTATATTCTTGTTCATTACGGCTACGGTTGGTCACATATCCTATTGCCCCCAGAATAACTGCCCCGGTTTTTTCCGCAATAGTCAACCACGACCAGCCGGTAAATAACGTAAATCCAATTGCCCAAATACACAGTAACATCAGCGTCGCTCCCAGCTCATTAAACCAGGGCAACATAGCACTACTAAACAGGCTGCCAATAATGCCACCAGAGGCAAAATAATGGAGATCATCAACATTCAATGCCGCTAATCCACATGAAGTCAGAACTATTGCCAATGCCCCAATTACACGCAAAGCAAGCACAAAGAAATCGACATATTCTCGGTCATCATGTTGTATGAAAGCAGTCCAACAACCCAATATCATCAATGGAGGAATGGTGTAAGCCAAAATACCAAACGCAGAAAACAGAGTATCAGCCAGCCATGCACCAACACCTCCCCCCAAATTATGAACTGGTTCATGCCATGCAGTCTGAGACCAACTGGGATCAGAAGGGTTAAAACTGATAAGTGCGACCATCAGATAAGCCGCTACGATAACAATGACAAGCAGTACAGCCTCTAACAACCTGCGCCCACTACTCAGTCTCTTCAACTCAATATTTTTATCTTCTGTATATTCCTGGCTCAAGAAAGGCTCTCCAGGTTTCCTGTTGATTTAACGGAACAACGCCGAGATAGCTCAGCGTTGAAACTGTATGCATAAACAGGAGTGTACCTAAGTTCTTCCAGTTTTGCATCTGTACATTTTTGGCAAGATCTCAGCGAGTCTTAATGACCAGACGGTTACTCTGCTTCACTTCTTCCATCACAACATATGTGCGGGTGTCATTAACACCTGGCAGACGTAGCAAAGTTTCGCCCAGTAACTTACGATACGCTGACATGTCCGGTACGCGGGTTTTCAATAAGTAGTCGAAATCACCGGAAACTAAATGACATTCCTGAATCTCTTCCAATTTCTGCACAGCAGCATTGAATTGTTCAAAAACATCTGGAGCACCACGGTTCAGGGTAATTTCAACAAATACCAACAATGATGCATCCAAATAATGAGGATTTAGCAACGCGGTGTAGCCAGTAATAAATCCCTGGCGTTCCAAGCGACGAACCCGCTCCAAACAAGGTGTTGGTGACAACCCTACCCGTTTAGACAGTTCTACGTTAGAAATTCTACCATCTTTCTGCAACTCATTGAGTATATTACGATCTATACGATCAAGATCTTTTCCCGGACGCTTTTTATTATCTATCATCTTAATGATCTCTCTTTATTTTCCTACACCCATAACATTTTCCCCTATCTCTCTTGAGTTTGAGTTGGAAAAGATGTCCTAAATTAAAGCCCGCCTTATCACAGTCATGTAGCTCACAGGCCATTTTTTTAGTGCTATACCGAGGATTATCCGCATGTCGATTTGTCGATTTTTATAGAAACGAATTTAGCGAAGTGGATAATTATCTCTTACAGTGATGTTTTCGCAAATGCACAGCCGATTGTCAAAGTAAATGAATAAAAATCAGAACAACCTGTGGAACAAATTTTCAGTTAATCGTTTCAATAGCCTACCATTGATTAAAAAGAAGCAAATCAAATTCAAACCGCATTAAAAGAACACTTTTCTCAGGTTAAAATCATTATTAGCTAATATCTATCGGTAAAATCGTTAGTAACATGAGTATTTTAGCTTTTTTTACCCTCCTATTTCTCCTACAATCGCCCGATATATGATGTGATAAATGGAAATGAGGTATTCATGAGCACCGCCCACCACAAACTCATTATTCTTGGCTCTGGCCCGGCCGGTTATACGGCTGCGGTTTATGCTGCCCGGGCAAACTTAAATCCAGCTCTTATTACCGGAGTAGAAAAAGGCGGTCAGTTGACTACCACCACTGAAGTCGAGAACTGGCCAGGTGATCCTGAAGGTCTGACCGGCCCTGGGTTAATGGAACGTATGCACCAACATGCCGAAAAATTCCAGACCGAAATCATTTTTGACCATATTCAAAAAGTTGATCTGCAAAACCGACCTTTCCGCCTTTATGGTGATGAACAAGAATATACCTGTGACGCATTGATTATCGCAACAGGGGCTTCTGCACGTTATCTTGGTCTGCCTTCTGAAGACGCATTCAAAGGCCGTGGTATTTCAGCCTGTGCAACCTGCGATGGTTTCTTTTATCGTAACCAGAAAGTTGCCGTTGTCGGTGGCGGTAATACCGCTGTAGAAGAAACCTTATACTTGGCTAATATTGCATCAGAAGTTCATCTAATTCATCGCCGGGATACATTCCGCTCAGAAAAGATCCTGATTAGCCGTCTGATGGATAAAGTAAAAAACGGCAATATCGTCTTGCACACTGATCGTACTCTGGATGAAGTTCTTGGTGATGATATGGGTGTTACCGGTGTTCGCCTGCGCGATACCAAAAGCGACACCACAGAAGAATTAGCCGTTACCGGTACATTCATTGCTATCGGACATACTCCCAACACAGCTATCTTTGAAGGCCAATTAGAACTGGATAATGGTTACATTCAAGTGCAATCTGGTTTACAAGGTAACGCTACTCAAACCTCAATTCCCGGTGTATTTGCCGCCGGTGATGTGATGGACCACACCTATCGTCAGGCAATTACATCTGCCGGTACGGGTTGTATGGCTGCCCTTGATGCAGAACGGTTCCTGGATGAGCTGGCAACTAAATCTAAATAAATTCTTTTTCTTTCAAGGCGCTATTTCGGTAGCACCTTTTAACATGTAACATATCGGCAGGCTGCTGACACCAGTCCAGTCTCTTTAGTACATCGTTATCATCACCCGCTAAATCAGAAGTTTTTCCTATGGATAAAACAAGACAGTATGAATTGATTCGCTGGCTAAAGCAGCAAAGTGCTCCAGCCCAGCGCTGGCTCCGCCTGTCCATGCTATTTGGCTTAATCAGTGGATTGTTGATCATCACCCAAGCCTGGTTACTGGCCTCAATCCTGCAAGCTTTAATCATGGATAATATCCCCCGCGAACACATCACAGATAAATTTTTGATGTTGGCAGCGACTTTTGCTCTACGGGCAATGATCAGTGCTATCCGGGAACGAATTGGTTTTATTTGTGGCAAAATCGTGCGCCAGAAAATCCGCGCTATGGTATTAGATAAGCTTGAACAACTTGGCCCGGTATGGGTTAAAGGCAAACCAGCAGGTAGCTGGGCAACAATTATTCTTGAGCAGATTGAAGATATGCAAGATTATTACTCCCGCTATCTGCCTCAGATGTATCTCGCCGTGATGATCCCTATTCTCATCCTGATTACCTTATTTCCGATTAATTGGGCTGCCGGGCTGATTTTGTTCGCGACCGCCCCACTTATTCCCTTGTTTATGGCATTAGTTGGTTTAGGTGCAGCAGATGCTAACCGACGCAATTTCGTCGCTTTAGGACGATTGAGCGGTAATTTCCTTGATCGTCTGCGCGGATTGGAAACACTGCGCCTGTTTTATCGTGGTAAAGCAGAAATACAACAGATCAGCGAATCCACTGATAACTTCCGCCGCAGAACGATGGAAGTTCTGCGGATGGCGTTTCTCTCTTCAGCTGTGCTGGAATTCTTTGCGGCTATTTCCATTGCCGTCGTCGCTGTCTATTTTGGTTTTTCCTATCTTGGTGAACTTAATTTTGGCAGTTACGGTATGGGAATCACTCTATTTGCGGGTTTTTTAGTGTTGATCCTCGCGCCGGAGTTTTTCCAGCCACTACGTGATCTTGGTACTTATTATCACGCTAAAGCACAAGCCATTGGAGCAGCCGAATCGTTAGTCACGTTGTTAAGCAGTGATGGTGAGCAAGCCCCCTCCGGTGGCGGTAAAACGCTATCCCCCCAAGATTCAGTGACGATAATCGCTAATAATCTGGAAATTCTGGCTCATAATGGCAGTCTGCTCGCCGGTCCGTTAAATTTTACTATAGCGAAAAATCAACGAGTTGCATTAGTTGGTCAAAGCGGTGCGGGCAAAAGCTCCCTCTTGAATTTATTGTTAGGGTTTTTACCCTATCGTGGCTCAGTCCAAATCAATGGCACCGAACTGCGAGAATTAGAGCCACAAAAATGGCGAGATCAACTAAGTTGGGTTGGGCAAAACCCACATCTACCTGAACAAACTTTGCTTGATAATATTCGGCTTAACCAACCTGATGCTAATCAACAACAAATCGATCAGGTTATGGAACGGGCATATGTCACCGAATTTGTTAATGATTTTCCTAATGGGCTGAATACCATTATCGGTGATAATGCAGCACGGTTGTCCGTTGGTCAGGCTCAGCGTATCGCTGTCGCCCGTGCCTTATTAAAACCTTGCCAGTTATTATTACTGGATGAACCTGCCGCTAGTCTGGATGCTCATAGTGAGCAACGGGTGATGGAAACACTGAATCAAGCATCTCATTATCAGACAACTCTATTAGTGACTCACCAACTGGAAGAAACGCTGGGATATGATCAGATCTGGGTCATGGAAAAGGGATTAATCATTGAACAAGGAGATTACCAGACGCTAAGTCAGTCTGGGGAAGTATTCACCCGTCTGTTATCCCATCGGAATGAGGAGCTTTAATTATGCAGGTATTGCTTCCATTTCTGGCGCTCTATCGCCGCCATTGGTTTCTTATCAGTCTGGGAATGGTATTAGCTACGGTGACTATGCTCGCCAGCATAGGCTTGCTGACGCTCTCTGGTTGGTTCCTTGCAGGCACAGCATTGGCCGGTTTTAGCGGAATCTATACATTCAACTATATGTTACCGGCTGCGGGTGTCCGTGGATCTGCTATTCTGCGTACTGCCGGGCGTTATGCTGAACGGTTGGTCAGCCATGATGCAACGTTCCGTGTACTGGCTCATTTGCGAGTATTTGCATTTCAGAAAATTTTACCCCTTTCTCCGGGAGGCATTGCCCGTTTTCGCCAAGGTGAATTACTAAATCGGTTGGTTGCTGATGTTGAAACACTGGATCATCTCTATTTACGGGTCATTTCACCGATATTTGCCGCCTTTGTTATCATCATCATACTGACTTTCGGCCTTGGTTTTCTGGATCTCACGCTGGCTTATACTCTCGGCGGTATTATGCTAGCTCTGCTGCTCCTGCTACCCTTTGTATTCTATAACGCAGGTAAACCCATTGGCCGCGATTTAACTATTCTGCGTGGTCAGTACCGTACTCAACTCACTGCGGCATTACAGGGGCAAGCCGAATTAATGGTATTCGGTGCACTTGGCCGCTTCCGCAAGTCGATGGAGGATATTGAGTCCCGTTGGTTAAAGCGTCAGCAACAGCAAGCTAATCTAACAGGCTTGTCACAAGCAATCATGATTTTTGCTACCGGGATGACTGTCACGTTGATCCTATGGATGGCAGCTAATGGTGTCGGTGATAACCACCAGCCAGGAGCATTGATTGCGCTGTTTGTTTTCTGCTCTCTTGCGGCTTTTGAAGCCCTAGGTCCTGTCACTGCCGCATTCCAGCATCTGGGGCAAGTTATTACCTCGGCAACCCGCGTTTCCCAATTGATGCAACAACAGCCGGAAATTATTTTCCCCGCATCAGGGCCAAAAAGCTCAGAGCAGGTCAATGTTGACATTGAAAATCTCAGTTTCACTTATCCCGGTCAGGCATTACCGGTCTTGAAAAACATTTCTCTCTCCTTGCAAGCAGGAGAGCATATCGCTCTGTTAGGAAAAACAGGTTGCGGTAAATCGACTTTGTTACAGTTACTAACACGCGCATGGAATAGTGATGCAGGCACTATCTGTCTGAACCAGCATCCTGTTTCTATTTATGACGAACCCACTCTGCGCAGTATGATGTCTGTCGTTTCACAACGTGTTCATGTATTCAGCCATACTTTACGTGAAAATTTATTATTGGCAAAACCCAATGCAACCGATAATGAATTGGAAATTGTGTTGAAACAGGTAGGTTTAAGCAATTTGCTGGCAACAGATGAAGGGCTGAACTGCTGGATGGGCGAAGGCGGTCGTCAGTTATCAGGCGGTGAACAACGCCGTCTGGGAATTGCCAGAGCATTATTGCACTCAGCACCACTGATGTTATTAGATGAACCCACTGAAGGGCTTGATGCAGACACTGAGCAGCAAATTCTGTCCCTGCTGCACCAACACTGTCAGCATAAGACATTGATTATTGTTACTCATCGTCTGTACGGGCTTCACCATATGAACCGTATTTACGTTATGGACGGAGGTACAATTGTTGAACAAGGACAGCATGATGAGTTATTGGCTCAACAAGGCCACTATTATCAGTTTTATCAGCAACAATATCGTATTGGTCCTGAATCGGAGCTGTAATACACAATGCCAATAATTCAACTAGATGATTCATATGGCTTTCCTCTGCCAGAAGAGGCATTAACGGAACCTAATGGCCTGCTGGCAGTAGGAGGAGATTTATCTGCTGGACGATTGAATGCAGCTTACAATGAAGGAATTTTCCCCTGGTTTTTACCAAATGAAGTGCCGCTTTGGTGGTCTCCTGATCCGCGAGCGGTAATCATTCAGGGTGAATTACATACTGGTCGGACATTACGTCGTTTTCTGCGAAATCACCCATACCGTATTACGGTAAATCATGCTTTTGAACAAGTGATCGACTCCTGCGCACAACGGCAGGAAGGAACCTGGATAGGCAGGGATGTTAAGCAAGGTTATCAGGTATTACATCAGACAGGACAGGCGCATTCAGTAGAAGTCTGGCATGATGAACGGCTTGTTGGTGGCCTGTACGGTGTCAGCGTTGGTACACTATTTTGCGGTGAGTCTATGTTCAGCAAAATGGAGAATGCATCCAAATGCGCGCTTATTGCTTTTTATCACCACTTCCTGCGACACTATGGTGACCTAATTGATTGCCAAGTTCTGAACCATCACACCGCGTCATTAGGAGCGAAAGAAATCTCCAGGGAAAAATTCATTCAGTATCTTTATCAATTTAGAAATCGACCATTAAAACCAGGCTGCTGGTTGCAACAAGTACTGGAATTATAATCAACATTTTACCCATTAATGTTGATTTTGATGGACCTGTCACTTTGCGCTGTTTGCAAAATAGTGGTTCAAAATACAACATTCCTTTACATAATGAGGGTTTTTCGGCATTATCTTGCCCGTTAAAAACGATGGTTGTTAAACTTAGAGGATTAGATGGCCAAAGAAGACAATATTGAAATGCAAGGTACCGTGCTAGACACACTACCAAACACTATGTTCCGCGTTGAATTAGAAAACGGGCACGTAGTTACTGCTCACATCTCAGGTAAAATGCGTAAAAACTACATTCGCATCCTGACAGGCGACAAGGTTACAGTTGAGCTGACCCCATATGACCTGAGCAAAGGCCGTATCGTCTTCCGTAGCCGCTGATTCATTACCGTTTTTAGGTATTACACCACAGGCAATAGCAGTTTTATATTCGCCTGTGGTGCGATCCTATATCAGTGCACTACATCTTCTGGTTTCTGCTTATAAGCATTACTGAAATCATAAGTCAGCACTTGTTTTACCTTATCCAGACCAATACTAACTGAACCGCCGTGAACTAATGAGCCAAACAACAATTCATTTGCCAGCGGTTTCTTCAAACTATCCTGAATAACCCGAGCCATTGGACGAGCACCCATCGTTTTATCATATCCTTTATCACACAACCATTGACGGGCATCTGCACTGACCTCCAGTGAAACGCCTTTTTCATCCAATTGTGCTTGCAGTGCAACAATAAATTTATCTACTACCTGCTGAATAACCTCAATAGAAAGCGCATTAAACCAGATGATGCCATCAAGGCGGTTACGGAATTCTGGTGTAAATACCTTCTTGATCTCTTCCATTGCATCAGAACTGTTATCCTGCTGCTTAAATCCAATGGATGTGCGCTGAGTTTCACGTACACCCGCGTTCGTTGTCATGACCAAAATAACATTGCGGAAATCCGCTTTACGGCCATTGTTATCGGTCAGGGTACCGTTATCCATGACCTGTAATAACAGATTAAATACATCGGGATGCGCTTTTTCGATCTCATCAAGCAACAATACTGAATGAGGGTGTTTAATCACAGCATCTGTCAGTAATCCTCCCTGATCAAAACCAACATATCCCGGCGGTGCACCAATCAGACGGCTTACGGTATGGCGCTCCATATATTCCGACATATCAAAGCGCAATAATTTAATATTCAGCACCCTGGCAAGTTGGACGGTGACCTCTGTCTTACCAACACCCGTCGGGCCTGCAAGCAGAAAAGAACCCACTGGTTTATTATCCTGCCCTAATCCTGCACGACTCATTTTAATGGCTTCAGTCAATGCCGCAATCGCGGTGTCCTGACCAAACACCAACATTTTCAACCGATCATCCAGCGTCTTCAGAACATCCTTATCACTGGCAGAAACGGTTTTCTCAGGAATACGAGCAATACGCGCGACAACAGATTCAATATCCGATACATTGATTGTTTTCTTACGACGGCTGACTGGCACCAAACGAGTACGCGCTCCTGCCTCATCAATAACATCTATGGCTTTATCCGGTAAATGACGGTCAGTAATGTATTTCACTGACAAATCAACCGCAGCACGAATAGCTTTCGTGGTATAACGCACATCATGGTGCGCCTCATATTTGGTCCGCAACCCTTTAATAATCTGTACTGTCTCTTCTGGTGATGGCTCCACAATATCAATCTTCTGAAAACGACGAGCCAGCGCCCGATCTTTTTCAAAAATATTACTGAACTCATGATAGGTCGTGGACCCAATCACCCTGATTCGACCACTGGATAATAGTGGCTTAATCAGATTGGCCGCATCTACTTGCCCCCCTGACGCCGCACCCGCACCAATAATGGTATGGATTTCATCTATGAATAGAATACTTTTTCTATCCTGCTCAAGGGTTTTTAACAGAGATTTGAAGCGCTTCTCAAAATCACCACGATATTTAGTCCCTGCCAGCAATGAACCTATATCCAGTGAATAAATCGTACAATCCGCCATCACTTCCGGCACATCTTTTTGCACAATCCGCCATGCTAACCCTTCAGCAATAGCTGTCTTACCAACCCCCGATTCACCTACCAACAATGGGTTATTTTTCCGGCGACGGCACAATACTTGAATCGTTCTCTCTAACTCGCCCTGGCGACCAATCAATGGATCAATCTGCCCTTTCTGAGCGAGTTGATTAAGATTAGCGGTAAAATTCTCCAGACGATCTTCACCTACCGGCGGTTCTTCCGCAGCCTGCGCACCTGTTCCTAGATGATCCGATTCAGTGTCTTCTTTCTGAGCCCCATGAGAAATAAAATTAACCACATCCAGGCGGCTGACATCATGTTTACGCAGCAAATAAGCCGCCTGAGACTCCTGCTCGCTGAAAATAGCCACCAGTACATTAGCCCCTGACACTTCGGAACGCCCAGAAGACTGAACATGAAATACCGCACGTTGAAGAACACGCTGAAAACTCAATGTCGGCTGAGTCTCCCGTTCATCATTTTCAGGCAATAATGGTGTGGTTTGTGAAATGAAATTCTCCAGTTCCTGGCGCAATTGAACCAGATCGACCTTGCAAGCTTCCAATGCTTCACGCGCTGATGAATTGCTTAACAACGCCAGCAACAGGTGCTCCACGGTCATAAACTCATGTCTGTTATCCCGCGCTTTAGCAAAAGCAATATTAAGACTAAGTTCAAGCTCTTGGTTGAGCATAAGCACCTCCCCCTAAAATCAGTATGACTGGTCAGATTTTTTCCAGCGTACAAAGTAATGGATGCTGATGCTCCCTGGCATACATATTTACTTGAGCCGCTTTCGTTTCTGCCACCTCAGCAGTATAAACCCCACAAACAGCCTTTCCCTGATAATGGACATCCAACATTAATTGCGTTGCCCGTTCAATATCATAAGAAAAGAACTTTCGTAATACGTCAACTACAAACTCCATCGGAGTGTAATCATCATTGTTAAGAATGACCTGATACATTGACGGCGGCTGCAATTTTTGCTGTCGTTCATCCTTAACTGATTCCTTATTTTTCAAACTATTATGATAATCGTTCATTATTTTCCCAACAGGATTAATCTCTAATACCAGCCACTACCAGCAAATAAATTATGTTCCCATTTATCTTATCATTATCTGGTTAACTCCTTTTACCACAGACTATTCCCCTATGAAAACTCGGTATAAAAGTGAATGAACGAAACTCATATCGTTATCTATATCAAACTTTAGTCATTCAAAACAACCAGACATTTGTTCTGTGCTTGACGGGAATTTGATTTTTATTACAGTATGTTTTGTGAACAAACACAGATAATGTAACTGTTTATACCCAATAGATTTCAAGATGCAGTGCGAGACGGCAAGGGAGCGAATCCCCGGGTGCATAGCGAACTCTGTGACTGGGGTGAGTGAGTGCAGCCAACAAAGAGGCAACTTGAAAGATAACAGGTATATACCCAATAGATTTCAAGATGGATCGCGACGGCAAGGGAGCGAATCCCCAGGAGCAGAGATAACTCTGTGACTGGGGTGAGTGAGTGCAGCCAACAAAGAGGCAACTTGAAAGATAACAGGTATACATGTGATTGTTTACGACTGTTATATTAATGACTCATCTCAACCGAAATTATTAAACGAGGGATGTCGAAGTATGGAGACAGGTACTGTTAAGTGGTTCAATAATGCTAAGGGCTTTGGGTTTATTTGTCCTGCAAGCGGCGGAGAAGATATATTCGCTCATTACTCAACCATTCAGATGGACGGTTACAGGACGCTGAAAGCAGGCCAGAAGGTGAATTTCAGCGTTCACCAAGGCCCAAAGGGAAATCATGCCAGCATGATTGTTCCTCTTGAAAACGAACCCAAAGGCTAAATAACTTAGCCTATGAGTTATAACCAGGTATTACCTTACACGCCGCAGGCAATTGTCTGCGGCATAGCATTTTTTCACTTATTCTCTTGCCAGAGCTTCTATTGGATCAAGGCGAGCAGCATTACGGGCGGGCAGAAACCCAAATATCACCCCAATCGCGGTAGAACAAGCAAAAGCACTCAGTAAAGCAATGGGCTGGAAGACAAAATGCCAACCAGGTAGCGCTAATTGAGCAATAAATGCAATCGTATAGGAAAGTGCAATTCCTAAAACACCACCAACTAGACAAACCAAAATAGCTTCTATCAGAAATTGCTGCATGACATCACTGGTTCTGGCCCCTACTGCCATACGAATACCGATCTCTCTCGTGCGTTCTGTCACCGAAACCAACATAATATTCATAACACCAATACCGCCAACGATCAGTGAAATGACTGCCACCATTGTCAAGAAGAGTTGTAAGGTACGGGTGGTTTTTTCCACTGTTTTTATCAGCATATCCGTGTTATAGGTGAAAATATCCTTTTTTCCATGGCGTAGAGTCAGCAATTGAACAATCTTCTGTTCCGCATCTTTGGAATTATGGCCATCCTTTATTCTCACGGTAATAGAATCCAGGTAATTGCGGTTCATCAAGCGACTGGTCATTGTGCTGTAAGGCAACCAGACATGTAATGAACTATCACTGCCAAATGCAGATTTTCTTTCAGCTATCACCCCTACAATGGTAGCGGGCATATTCCCCATCAGGATGACTTCCCCAATCACATTTTTTTGGTGAGGAAATAACTTACGCTGGGTATTTTTATCAATAACCACAACTTGTCCCTGACGGCGTACCATATCCGATGTGAAACTCATTCCCTGAGCAAAACGCAGAGCATAAACCTGAAAATATTCATCACCAATACCCGATACTCTCGCCGCAACATCAATGTTTCCTTTACGCAGACGCATTCCCCCCTCAATCACAGGTGAAACCGCCAGAATATAGGGCTGCACTTTAATAGCATCGACATCCGCTATTTTCAGCGCTTGCTTACTGACCGGATCGTCACTACCAAAATCTTCTCCCGGATAAACACTAATGGTATTTGTTGCAATCTCTTTAATATTAGATAACACCAATGCCTTGGCCGCATCTCCGATGACCAAAATAGTCACTACCGATGCGATACCAATAATAATCCCCAACATGGTCAACAAAGTTCGCATCTTATTGGCAACCATTGCCCGCCACGCCATCAATAAAGCCTCGTTAAACCGCCCAAAGATTTGGCGGATTGATGATATTTTTGATGTCACTGACGGGACCTCAGTTACTTTTTTACGCAGTTGCGGACCAGAGTCGCTCATAATGAGACCATCTTTTATCTCAATAACCCTCTGTGCCTGAGCCGCAATTTTCGGATCATGAGTGACAATAATGACGGTATGCCCTTGTTCACACAGTTGCTTGAGAATTACCATCACCTCTTCACCGGAATGGCTATCCAACGCCCCTGTTGGCTCATCAGCTAAAATAACCTGACCACCATTCATCAGCGCTCTGGCAATACTGACTCTCTGTTGCTGTCCCCCAGAGAGCTGCCCTGGCCGATAGTTGATTCTCTCTTCTAGCCCCAGACGACTAAGCAATTCTATCGCTCTCTGCCTGCGCTCTGTTTTAACCGCTCCTGCATAAACAGCAGGAATCTCTACATTCTGTTCAGCGGTTAAATGGGTCAGCAAATGATAGCGCTGAAAAATGAATCCAAAATGCTCCCGTCTCAATGCAGCCAGTTCATCATTATTCAGTTCAGCAATATTCTGCCCCGCAACCCGGTATTCACCATGACTGGGTTTATCAAGACAGCCAAGGATATTCATCAGTGTCGATTTACCCGATCCTGAAGCGCCAATGATCGCGACCATCTCACCGGCATAAATAGATAAAGTGACATTATCCAGTACTTTTACCTGTTCCTCGCCAGCCGGGTAACTGCGCTCTATGTTTTTTAGCTCAAGTAACGCATTCATTACTCATCCCCTGCTTCACCACGGCTGGTAATCACCTGCTCATTTTCTTTCAGACCGGATAAAATCTGTACATCTACATCATTGCGTACACCAATGTTCACTTCCTTCTTCTCTTCTTTACCCCCATTCAAAACATCCACTTCATAACGGGTTGATGTAATTTGCCTACCCAAAGCAGAAAGCGGGATCATTAAAATGCCATGATAGGAATCCAGCTGAATTTTCACTTGAGCAGTCATTTGCAAACGCAAAAGTTGTTCAGGATTAGCCACTTCAAAGCGGGCATAAAAGAAAATTGCATCATTAATCTTTTCTGGCGTCGGCAAAACATCTTTCAACACTCCTGGAAAATTTTTATCTGGTGCACCTAATACAGTAAATGAAGCTTTCTGACCCGGTTTCAGGTAAATCACATCAGCCTCTGATACTTCCGCTTTTACCAACATCGTTCCTAGATCAGCCAATGTCAGAATAGTAGGCGCTTCCTGTGCCGCAATTACCGTTTGCCCTTGAAGTGTTTTGATATTGACAACAATGCCATCCATCGGGGCAGTAATACGAGTGTATTGCAAATTAGTTTGGGCAGTATCTAGGCTGGCCTGATTTTTACTTATTTGCGCCAGCAATGTTTCTACCTTCGCTCTTTTTACTTCAACATCCGTTTTAGCCTGGTCCAATTCCTGATGAGATACCGCCTGCACTTTTGCCAGATTATTCTGACGTTGCAATGTCAGCTGTGCCAGTTTCAATTGTGCTCTAGCTTCCATCAAATTGGCATTCAGCTCTTTGATCGTCGCTTCAACTTCTTTTACTTGGTTTTGGGCAGGTTTAGGATCGATCAACGCCAGTAACTGGCCTTTTGTCACCTTATCTCCCTCTTCAACATACAAGTTCTGCAACTGTCCGCTAACTTGTGCTCCAACATCCACTTTTCTGACCGCATCCAGTTTACCTGTTGCTAATACATTTTTTTGCAAATCGCCTTTAATGACGGATACAGTCTGATATTTAACCGTTTCTGGCCTATGCAGAAAATACGCCAAAACTAACGCGATAACTGCCACAATAACTAACAACACCATCCATCGACGTTTCGAACGAATAAAATTCATTTAAATATCACCATCTTAAACATTAGATCAGAAGGAATGACAAAAACTATGTTTCTTGTAATGCCACGAAAAACAGAAATTTCCACTCATCCCAAATATACCTGTTATCTTTCAAGTTGCCTCTTTGTTGGCAGCACTCACCCCAGTCACATAGTTCTCTATGCTCCCGGGGATTCGCTCCCTTGCCGTCGCGATGCATCTTGAAATCTATTGGGTATAGATGCAATTCCGTTTGAGTTTTATACCCACTAAAAGTTATTAATAACACACCAACATTAAGAATAAAAAATTCTTTAAGCAGCAACCTGCTTCTCCCTACCTTGACTATTCTCTTAGTGTAAAAAAATTGTTATATTTATTTTTGTGGTCTTTCAGGTTAATTTCCGCACTAAACTTGGATAAAAAAGACGTTAACTGTTTTATAAGGATGTTAATTATGTATTCTGGGCTGTTGATCATTCTTTTACCGTTAACGCTTGGTTATTTTTTCCGTTCGAATAATCAAACACTGCTAAATGCTGTTCATCGCCTCCTCAATGCGATGGTATACGTTATTTTGTTTTTAATGGGGGTAAGCCTTGCTTTGCTAGAAGATTTAGGCCGTAACCTCTTCTCTATTTTTCAGTATGCAACTGTATTCTTCTTGTGTATTTTTGCCACCAATATGCTGGCATTATTCCTTCTTGAAAAACGTGATCCATGGATTGCCGGTCCGCACAAACAGGAAAAGCCCCCTGCCCGCTTACATATGGTTTTTGAATCACTGAAATTATGTGGCGTTCTGATTTTAGGTTTCCTACTTGGACTAACCGGCTGGTCGTGGCTGCATTTCGCCAGTCGTGCCAGTGAAATTGCTCTGGTTATTTTGCTGTTACTGGTAGGTATTCAATTACGTAACAGCGGTATGAACCTGAAACAAATATTGCTGAACCGCCGAGGTATGATTATTGCGATTATTGTCGCGATCAGTGCGCTTGTTGGTGGTGCAATTGCAGCATTTATCCTTGGACTGCCAGTGAAAACAGGTTTAGCACTTGCTTCCGGTTATGGCTGGTATTCCCTCTCTGGTATCTTGCTTTCTGATGCTTATGGGCCAGTAATCGGCAGTGCCGCATTCTTTAACGACCTGGCACGTGAACTGGCAGCGATTATGCTAATTCCAGCCTTGGTCAATCGATATCGCTCAAGCGCAATAGGGTTAAGTGGTGCAACTTCTATGGATTTCACCCTACCAGTGTTACAACGGTGTGGTGGTGTCAGTATCGTTCCAGCAGCTATTGTTCACGGTTTTGTATTGAGCTTACTGGCTCCTTTACTGATAGCATTCTTTACTTAACCAGAATTTCAGCCACAATAATATTTGATGTCATAAATTATGATTCTAGGACTTGATCGCCATCAGTAGTAAGCGATAACTATTCACCTTAATTGCTTATCAATGGACGTCTTACTCAATCTTTTTAGCATGAAAACAGCATAAATAAGCTCTTGTTAAAGAACAGTGTCAACAGCGAATAGAACAAGTTAATCAGATATGTAATTGAAATATCAATTGGTGATATTATATGTATAAAATATTGCATAATTATGCCAACAGGTTTAGCATCATACTAAATCACTGACTATTCAGAAATAAAGCATGAGTATTCAATTAAAAAACATTGATTGCTATTACGGTGCGCATCAAGCACTGTTTGACATTAATCTTGAGTGTTCCTCAGGGGAAACCGTGGTTTTGCTGGGACCGAGTGGTGCTGGTAAAAGCACTTTATTGCGGGTATTAAACTTGCTGGAAATACCGTGTTCCGGTCAGTTGAATATCGCTAATCATCAATTCGATTTTGAACAGACACCCGGCCCCAAAGAGATTCGCTCTCTACGTCAGAATGTAGGTATGGTTTTTCAACAATATAACTTGTGGCCCCACCTGACTGTTATGAATAATCTAATCGAAGCGCCTTGCCGTGTGCTCGGTTTATCCAAACAACAGGCGCTGGCAAAAGCAGATAAGATACTTTCCCGTTTGCGCTTAAATGATTTTGCTGGCCGCTTTCCGCAACATTTATCTGGAGGGCAACAACAACGGGTCGCTATTGCCCGAGCATTGATGATGGAACCACAGGTTTTGTTATTTGATGAACCCACTGCCGCACTAGATCCGGAAATTACAGCACAGGTTGTGAACATTATTCATGAATTGTCCGAAACAGGTATCACACAGATTATCGTTACTCATGAAGTGGAAATTGCCCGTAAAGCCGCAAACCGTGTCGTATATATGGAAAACGGCCACATTATAGAACAAGGTGATACCCGTCATTTTACTCAACCACAAACCAAAGCCTTTGCTAATTATCTGTCACACTAACTATTAATAGGATATAGCGATGAAAAAATTACTGTTTGCAGCCCTCTTCGGTGCAGTGACTTTATCTGCAACCGCCACGGAAAAAGAGACCATTCGTTTTGCTACGGAAGCGACTTATCCGCCGTTTGAGTTCATTGATGCAAACAACAAAATACAAGGCTTTGACATAGATCTGGCAAATGCCCTCTGTACGAAAATTAATGCTACATGCACTTTCACTAACCAATCATTTGATAGTCTAATTCCAAGCCTGAAATTTCGTCGTTTTGATGCTTTAGCGGCAGGTATAGACATCACACCTGAGCGTCAGAAACAGGTTGATTTTACTGATACTTATTATGACAACTCAGCGATATTTATCACAATTAAAGGCAAAATCTCCGGTATCGAGGAATTGAAAGGCAAACAAGTGGGCATCCAGAACGGAACAACTCACCAGAAATACTTGATAGAACAACGGAAAGAAATTAAAACCGTTCCTTATGATAGCTATCAGAATGCAATTCTGGATCTGAAAAACGGTCGTCTGGATGCTATCTTCGGTGACACTGCCGTTATAAATGAGTGGCTGAAAAAGAATGAAAACTTAAGTACAGTGGGTAATAAAGTCACTGATCAAAACTACTTTGGCATCGGCTTAGGCTTTGCAGTTCGTAAAGGTAACAAAGCGCTACAGGAGAAGCTGAACAAAGCATTAACTGATATCAAACAAGATGGCACTTATGACATCATCTATAAAAAATGGTTTGAATAATAACTGAATCTCAATGAATGAATTTCAATCTTTAGTCAACGCCGCCGGCATCACCGTCGGCCTTGCCATTTCTGCATTAGTGCTTGGTCTGATTCTGGCAATGATCTTTGCGGCTTGGGAATCAGCTCGCTGGAAACCCTTCTCCATGCTTGGCACCTGCTGGGTTACGCTGTGCAGAGGATTACCGGAAATTTTGGTTGTGCTGTTTGTCTACTCCGGCGCATCACAATTCCTGATGATGTTGGCTGATGGCTTTGATGTTTATCTTATTTTCTGGCATCCCAGAATTCAGATAGATATTCAAGATTTTTATGTCAGCCCATTCCTCTGTGGTGTTATTGCACTTTCCCTGCTCTATTCAGCTTATGCATCCCAGACACTGAGAGGGGCGATAAAAGCCATTCCTATCGGCCAATGGGAAGCCGGTCTTGCATTGGGTCTTGGTCGCGCAGAAATATTTTTCCGCCTGATAATGCCCCAAATGTGGCGACATGCTCTACCCGGGCTTAGCAATCAGTGGTTAGTTTTGCTGAAAGATACTGCGTTGGTATCGCTTATCAGCGTCAATGATCTGATGTTGCAAACCAAAAGTATTGCAACACGTACTCAAGAACCCTTTACCTGGTATATGATTGTGGCGCTTATCTATCTGGCTATCACCCTGATCAGTCAATTGATTCTGAAGAAAATTGAGATGCATACCACTCGCTTTGATCGGAGTGCTTCCTGATGCTTGAATATATTCAACAAATTTTGCCAGGGCTGCAAATCAGCCTGAGTTTAACTATTGCCGCTCTTTTTGTCGCTTTCACGCTATCCGCGCTGTTCACTATGGTTCTGACCATGAAATTGCCGGTACTGACACAACTGGTAAAAATCTACGTTACTCTATTTACCGGCACTCCTTTGCTGGTGCAATTCTTTTTGGTTTATTACGGGCCTGGGCAATTTCCATCCATAAAAGAGTATCCGTTATTTTGGCAGCTACTGTCTGAACCCTGGTTCTGTGCAATGGTGACGCTAGCGCTTAACAGTGCAGCCTATTCTACTCAGCTATTTTACGGTGCAGTAAAAGCAATCCCTGCCGGTCAGTGGCACTCCTGCCAAGCGTTGGGAATGTCTAAAGCACAATCTATGCAGATCTTGCTGCCATATGCCTTCAAACGAGCGTTGTCTTCCTATTCCAACGAAGTCATATTAATTTTCAAAAGTACTTCTCTTGCCAGCACAATTACTCTGTTGGAAGTAATGGGATACAGCCAGCTTTTGTTTGGCCGTAATTATGATGCAATGGCTTTTGTTGCCGCTGGTGTGATTTACTTGTGTGTTAACGGTATCTTGACCTTACTGATGAGGATGATTGAGCGCCGTGCACTGGCTTTTGAGCATCGCAATTAAATGTTTGGCTATCACGGGATGGCGTATTACAACCCCATCCCTTTCTTCACAATACAAAATCAGCAACGATTTAATACCAATAACGTTAAAACTTCATAGTGCTCAGTATGAGGGAACATATCAAACAACTGTATCTTTTCCACACGATAATTAGCTAACGCAGCGATATCTTTCGCCATCGTCTGAGCATTGCAGCTTGAATAAAGAATATAGCCAGGTGCCATTTTGCTGAGATAATCACATAGCTCTTTACCAATTCCCCGACGAGGTGGATTTACCAGAACCAGTTGCGGAATCTGATCTTTTGCTACCGCAAAATGGGTTGAATCCAAAGCCTGAAACTCGATATTTTCCAAACCTAGTGTTTTGGCCGAATCACGAGCACAATCAATCGCTTCAGGACTGATTTCTATTCCCGTTAAACGGGTGTTTTTATCTGCACAATGAAGCCCAAAGCCACCAACGCCACAGAACAGATCCCACATGCTGTTAATTTTCAGCTCACGGACCCAACGCCCTGCTGTCGCATATAATTCAGAAGCAATTTTGGGGTTAGTCTGGAAAAAACTATGTGGACGAATGTAAAGAGGAATACCATTAAATTCTTCTTTTAGTGATTTTTCCTCAGTAAAAAGGATCTCCTTTTCACCTTCCAAAATCGCCATATGGATTGGCTGAATATTGGCAGAGATAACCGTAAGCTGTGGCAACTGCGTTCTCAATTGGGGCAAAGCACGTTCCAATTGAACAATTTTTGTTTCAGAACGCAGTACAAAACGCAGCATCATTTCACCACTATTACGGCTTTCTGTCAGCAACAGATATTTCAGTTCACCCCGTTTACGGGCAACGTTATACGGCGTCAACCCGGCACAGGCAATGAAAGATTTAACGACATCGAATACGCGCTGAAAATACGGTGGATAAAGGGGGCAGTTGCACAGATCAACTGCGATACCATCACGATGTAACATTCCCAGCAATGGCCGCTCTACGCTGCCACTGACGACCATTTTAGCTTTATTGCGAAAGGTACTTTGTTCACTGGCAATCGGAGACAACCATTGACCAACGGTGGTTTGGGCCAATAATTGTTTTAAATTCTGCTGCTTATCTTCTAACTGCTGAGAATAGGTTTTCTCAAGCCACTGACAGGAGTGACAATGCCCCGAAGAATACTGTGCACATTGCATTATTGAATGACCGCGTTTGAAATATTAGTGCAAAGTAAAAGTTGGTTCTTTAGCCGAAACCTGTGACTCTTCGTCCTCTTCAATGTCACCTTCGACTTCAATATCACGACTAACATACAACAGATTATTACTGTGAATTTCAAAAACCACACCCGCAATTTGCTCTTCACTTTGTTGTAAGAAATGAGAAAACTGGGAAAAGGTGAGTCCGGCTGAAACCAAGAAAGACTGGCATACTACCAATTTCGGTAGGTTTTCATCCTGAATATCAAGAAAAGCCTTAATAGTCAGCGAACTCGCGTTAATCTGGCTTAGATTAGCCATCAGAGGAATAATTGCTGTTGGCTTAACCTCAGCCAAAGCAGAGAACAAGATGACGTTATCGAGCAAATCAATTTTAGCATCGAATAAACCATCAATATTCTGCATATGAGGTAGATGCAATGCCTGGCACGAATCACACTCAAAGTAGGAAATTTTGAGCTGATCCAACCACTCACGTAACACTGGTAAGTCAGGAATGACAAGTGAACCCATCTAACAACCCCATACAACGGAAAATGAAAAAGCGCTATAGCTTACGAAATAATTCTTTATCGCGCTATCACCAATAACTGATAAATTATTTTTCTTTACCGTTATCGATACCTTTCGACTTATTTTTACCCTCTTTTTTTAAGATCGACTCCCAGAAAAAAGAGGCCATACACTGCGCACCAGATGATATTGACCGCAGCAGGAATCAGACAACCAATACCTGCAAAAATCATAACAATATGCGCTTCTGGAGTCATTAGTAGATCTGTTAAGGACAATATCATTAATAGTCAAATATGCCAGGAGCAACCCGCCAATGCCCATGATTTCCAGCAGGATAACCTGTTTTGACATATCTGCCAACGAACTCATACTACCCTGTCGCTCACTCTTCATTGCATCCTCACTGACAATTTTAGTGCGGTATTATACTACCGTAAATCTATTGCTAAAATCGGTATGATTAATTAAAACAAAAGGCAATTCCTGCTTTTTTTTACAGATCTATGCAGGCATAGTAGCTATCAATGAACATGAGCAACACACCAATTTAAGATTATTTTTATATAACCACTAGAGGAGTTTATATGTTTACTGTGATTTTTGGCCGTCCTGGTTGCCCGTATTGTGTCCGCGCGCAAGAGCTAGCTGAAAGACTGAAAGAACAACGTGATGATTTTGATTTCAATTATGTTGACATTCACGCAGAAGGTATCACTAAAGCTGATCTAGAAAAAACTGTTGGTAAACCGGTCGAAACTGTTCCACAAATTTTCGTTGATGAGAAACACATTGGTGGCTGCACAGATTTCGAAGCATACGTAAAAGAGCACCATTTGTTATAATAATCGACCTTCACACTTTACTTTTTCGCTGTAAAAGCAACCATTGATTAACGACAGCTTACTCCGTTGATTTGTGCAAAAAATGTTATTTTCATCAAACCGAAAAAAATCTGTATTTTTTTCTTATCACGAAGAACTTTCTTGCCAAATCGTAGTCTGAGTTAATGCCACTGCTTTTCTTTGATATCCCCATATTGAGGAACCCGATAGTTGATCCATTTTGGTTTAAGGCTATCGGTTTTTTTTATTGCCTGAAGAATCTGACTTTCGCAAACGCATAACCCATTTCTCAGATGATCTAAACTCTTAAGTATCGGTAATATTATGCAGTCTAATTATAGATATATTATATATATCAATATATTGGCCGATTTTTTTACTATCACCACCCAACTTTTTTCTGGTGTAAATATAAACAAAAAATAAATAACACCAAATAATTATGACAATTATTCTTTACTCATACTTCTTCCAACTTTAACCTTCTACGCCCAATTGTCGTTATGTACACAAGTGACTGACTGTATGTGAGGCCCGATTTGTTAGAGCAAACAAACCATAATCTATTTACTTTTTTCAATGCCACGCCTGAATCATCACCTTTGATGATTGCAATGGCGATTTTCATTGCGAAATATCTGGTTCTAATTTTTCCTCTGATATTGGCAGGTTTTTGGTTTTGGGGTTCAGAACGTGCCCTTCCCCATCACCGGGTTATCGTCAGTAAAACCACCATTGCTTTTTGTTTTGCTATGCTAACCTCATTCTGCATTGGTTTACTTTGCCCTCACGACCGCCCTTTCGCAGAAGGCTTTGGTTATAACTTTCTTCTTCACGCGCCAACAACCTCATTCCCAAGTAATCACGGCACAGCTGTCTTCACGTTCGCTCTATCTTTTCTACTCTGGTATAGGGTTTGGCCCGGCTTGTGTATGATGGCAATCGCGTTGGTTGTCGCATGGTCCAGAGTCTATTTAGGTGTCCACTGGCCGATGGATATGGTTGGAGCATTTCTCGTCAGTCTGATGGCATGCGCTTTCACACAAATGATATGGTTCTTATTTGGTGAAAATTTACAAAAAATACTGAATAATCTGTATCAACGCTGCTGCGCTTTTCCTATCCGTAAAGGCTGGATAAAAAATTAATGCATACTACCAACTTGAGTTCACTGACATGCTAATATTGTACTTTTAATCAGCAATATAGATGCAAACTCATTATTCCAGACAAGTAAACGCGACTTCAATCAAGATCTTTTTATCAGAAGTCATTGGTTAATTTCACCCCCAAAAATGAACATTAGTTAAACAACAGAATAATATTTTGGACCATATTTAACATTTATCTATTCTTTAAATTCAATTCAAAACTTTTCATCAATCAAGAAACCTACACTAAACCACTATGTAAATAGATATACAACGGCAGGAATTATTAATATTTGATCGAAGAATACATAGCTCATATTTCACTCATATCATTGACGCTACCAATCTGTTATTCTGGCTTTATATATATTTTTCACAAAGATACAAATACAACATAAGATGTAAATATTTTTAAATCCAGTAACAAATTGATATTTGTCAACTTATTTATTCTTACTTCTCTTTTTCATTTCCATTCATTAATATGTAAACAAAAGACAATGAAATAGCAAAAACATAAGATAATAATGAGAGTTGAGTAATGATTCGATTCAGGTTATAATTTGACCTTATTAAAATTGCAATATTTAGACAACAATTACACTAAATTTCGTAACATGATGACTTTACGGGGTTTATTTGGCATTTGAGACTATGATCACTGTACTATTCACTAAAAATCGCTATCTTGCCGCTATCAAAAGTCTGAAATTAAAATTTTCTGATTTTCTTTCAAAAAAGAAAGTAAAGCGAAATTTTTGGCTTGCTAATTTAAAGTCTAATTTTCGACCATATGTTAATGTGGTAATAAAAACGTTTAAATAAAAACCAGAGATATTTAAAGAATTTGTTATTTATAAAGAAAGAGTTAAACCACATGCATTTACTGAATGCTTGCGGTACTGTAATTTTATTTTTTTAATTTACCGCGTTATTCTCGGAGATAATTATGGATATGACTCAAACAGGTACGATCGCATCCAAGGGCGCCAACCCAAGCGATTATAAAACCTGGCGTAAATCAGATACAGTATGGATGCTTGGTTTATATGGTACTGCGATTGGTGCCGGTGTACTGTTCTTACCAATCAACGCAGGTATTGGTGGCTTGCTACCTCTGCTGGTGATGGCACTACTGGCTTTCCCAATGACATTCTTTGCTCACCGCGGGATGTGCCGTTTCGTTCTGTCTGGTAAAAATCCTGGTGAAGATATTACTGAAGTCGTGGAAGAGCATTTTGGCAGCCTGGCAGGTAAACTCATCACCTTGCTCTACTTCTTTGCTATCTACCCGATATTACTGGTTTACAGTGTTGCCATTACCAACACCGTAGATAGCTTTATTGTTCACCAATTACATTTGCCATCTCCGCCTCGTGCCCTATTGGCTCTGATCCTAATTGTTGGTGTAATGGCCATCGTTCGTTTCGGCGAACAAGCTATCGTTAAAGCAATGAGCGTACTGGTATTCCCATTTGTTGCAGTTCTGATGTTACTGGCGTTTTATCTGATCCCTAACTGGAACACCTCAATCTTCGAAAACATCACTATTTCTGCAACAGGTGCAGGCCATGGGCTATTGATTACTCTGTGGCTAGCGATCCCAGTAATGGTATTCTCCTTTAACCACTCACCAATCATCTCTGCATTTGCTGTAGCAAAACGTGAAGAGTACGGCGAAAATGCGGAGAAAAAATGTTCCCGCATTCTATCGTATGCTCACATCATGATGGTTGTGACCGTCATGTTCTTCGTATTCAGTTGCGTACTGAGTCTGTCTCCAGAAAACCTGGCAGAAGCTAAAGCACAAAACATCTCTATTCTGTCTTATTTGGCTAATCACTTTAATACACCAGTGGTTGCCTACATTGCTCCGTTCATTGCATTCATAGCGATTACCAAATCTTTCCTTGGGCATTATCTGGGTGCTCGTGAAGGCTTTAACGGTATGGTGGTTAAGACACTACGTGACCAAGGTAAAACCATTGAACCGAATAAACTGAATCGCATCACATCCATTTTCATGTTAGTCACTACTTGGATAGTTGCTACTCTGAACCCAAGTATCTTGGAAATGATCGAAAGATTGGGCGGTCCAATTATCGCAATGCTGCTGTTCATCATGCCAATGTATGCGATCCGCAAAGTTCCTGCTATGCGCAAATATAGCGGCAAACTAAGCAATACTTTTGTTGCCTTCATGGGCTTAGTGGCTATCTCTGCTGTTCTGTATTCACTATTTGCATAATCAATTCCTGGTTGCTGCTCTCTTCAGCGGGCAGCAACCGCATACTTACACGGAACTGCTTCACAACTTCCAACAGTGTACCCCCGCATGATCCCACAAAGTATTTACACTTCCTGATTAATATTATTCTTAGATATATATTCCTGATGTGTTAAATGAACATTTCTATTATTAACAGCATTAATTAATATGCATATTTCTCCGACATAGTTGATGCTTATATTAAAATAACCACTAACAATTCCATTTATATTCTAATAAGTTATTTAAAGAATATAAGAATATAAGAATATAAGAATATAAGAATATAAGAATAATTATCATAGAAAAGTATTTCTTGTAATAAAAGACACATAACAACTCTTTCATATTGATATTTATAGAAATTTCAAGAAAATAAAAAACAATATTATTTTCCATGATTAAAAATGCAATTATATTTTAATTATCACACTAATCATCCCAATATAAATATATTATCAACAATATCTTAATTCCATCCAATTATACAAAATGTAAGAAATTACAACTATTTCATATTTACCATTTATTTTCTTCCTTTGGCAATATAACTATATTTATCAATCAATTAAATTATTTTCTTAAATTTAATTGACAACCTCCAAATGGCACCTATAGTTATATGTGTCAGACAAAATGTTATATGCCAATTAAAAACGTTAACTGTCCTATATTTTTAGTGCAAAAATATTTCTTATGTAGATTGCTTTTTTATAGTAGAAGTACCAACCAACTTATATTTCTCAATCTAGCGGTTTTCCGTTCTTTTCTTGAGAGAATATAAGTTTATTTATCAAAAAATTACAATATATTATGGAGTTTATTATGATGATTAACGATATGCACCCTTCTTTAGTAAAAGATAAAGATATGATGAATGATATGATCTTACGTAGCTGTAAAGTCATTAGCATGAAAGTTATGCCTGATAATGTCATGCAAGTCATGGTGACCATATTACTACTTGATGGCGGCTCTGAAGAGATGCTTTTAAAATGGAATCTTATGGACAATAGAGGCATGGCTATTTATAAGGTTCTGATGGAAGCTCTTTGTGCTAAGAAAGATATAAAAATAGGAACCGTAGGAAAAATAGGACCTCTCGATCGTGATTATATCAATCACGTAGAATTATCTATGTAAAATAATCATCCGTTGTTAAATGTCTGTGCTAACTAATAGATTCCTAATAAAAACTTAATCTGATTTTAAGCGATTTGATTGGTCGTAAAATACAGTACAGTTGTAAACAGGAATTAGGCGCAACATTTTTCTGGTAGAATAACGCTGATTTTCATAAAGATGTATCCTACCAGATTTAGGGCAGAACATAATCTCAACGTTCTGCCCGTCAATATTCTACTCAATGTTATTTAAAAATAGGAACCTATAAAATAACAAAAATAAATTTATAAATTAATTCACCTAACTATATAAATAGCTTTCTAAAATAGTGCTACACCTTACACACGCTACATAACATATAACTCTATACCCGTCATCTTTCAAGTTGCTTCTTTGTTGGCTGCACTCACTCACCCCGGTCACATAGTTATCTATGCTCCCGGGGATTCGCTCCCTTGCCGCCGCGATGCATCTTGAAATCTATTGGGTATATGTATAACAATTGGTTGAAGAAAGCCACGTGTAGCAGAATTATGAAACCTTATTTATTTCGTCAATATCAACCCTAATATATCACCTGCGAATTAATTTTTACCAAAAAGTAATTATTTATTCAGAATTGTCTATGAAATAACACATACTATCAATTCAACTTCTAAAAACAAGATGGAATAATATTCCTCTTTTATACATCGTTAATATTTCATAATGAAAGAATAACTTTAGTAACTTATTAACAAATCAAGTTATTTTATTTGATATTATTAACCATGCAAGGTACCACAACTATTAATCCCCAAATTTATAATTATATAATTACCTAAATCCATAATATTTGAAAAAAATATCCTCTAAGAAATAGAAATGAAGAAGAAAAAAGAAAATAATTTCTCACGTACCACGAGTGCACTCCAACTCCTATACGATATTCAAATCTCCAATTTATTAACAATAATACCCTGAAATAATAACACCCATGAGAATGAATTATTAACCATCCATTCAGATAATTAGCAAAAAATATCAATATTATTTTTAATAATCGCTATGCATTTTATTATCATACATCTAACTCTTTAGAGGAAAAATATCACCGTCAACATTTTAACAGCATCAATAATTATATAACACAGATAAACTTTTAATATAGATTACAATTACCAATTATCTTATATTTCTTCGGCGGGTAACTTATTGCTTCGCATCTTTAAGTAATAAAAATTTATTTTTTCAACTACATTAAATTATAGGATTAATACAATGAACCATGCACATCCTTCTTCAAACAGTGAAGTGGCAACAGAAAATAAAACTGAGACTACTCAGGCTCCTAATTACTATTTCGCAGTCGGTACAGTAAGTTCAATTCAAGCTGCACCTGATCAAAATCAATTGCAGATTACTGTTACTATGCAACTCCCTAACGGCAGATTTAACTACCTCTTATGGTGGAATGCTCAGGACTACAGAGGCGCAGCGCTGTATCATCTTCTTCTGAACGCTTGTGGTAATAACAAACGTGTAAATATCACTTCTTCATCAGTTGTTTCTCCTGGTGGATACAATTATATCTACAACGCAACACTGTTAGCTTCTTAAGATAAATCTATAAACTGCTAAATATCTACACCGAATACAGTATTGCCACAATGTAAATTTGGCGTAGTATTTCCTTGGTAGAATGAGGCTGACGTTTATTCAAAGCTAAAAGACAACTTCTATCAGACACCACTCTTTCCAGGCAGAGCTGCAATATCAGGGTTCTGCCTGTTTCAACAGAATTTTTTCGAATTCAATATCATAAATAAAAAAACAAAAATCAATCCAAACATATTCATTTATTACACATTTAATAACTTAACAACAATATACCCGTCATCTTTCAAGTTGCTTCTTTGTTGGCTGCACTCACTCACCCCGGTCACAGAGTTATCTATGCTCCCGGGGATTCGCTCCCTTGCCGCCGCGATGCATCTTGAAATCCATAGGGTATA
>NZ_LJCS01000049.1:0-33955 GCF_001280945.1 Photorhabdus heterorhabditis
ACATCACAGAAAATTTCAACTAAGTTGTCCATAGCCTGTTCCCCCTCGGAGCTGTTTTTGGGTCTGCACCAAAACTTTGCTCCTGGAACAGGCTTCTCGTCAATTTCTTATCCAGAATTCGGGTTATATTAATCAAATAATTTTAGTGGCTCTGGTAAATAATATTTTTATTTTTCATAATTTTTAATTGATAACAATGAGTTAAGTAGTGGTTGTTATAAGTACCGCTATTTACCAAAATTGCGTCAGATCAAACAAAAGTTAAGTTGTAAATAAAATGCCTTTTTAACAACGGGAAAAGTTGTAATCTTATATATGTATATTAAATGCAACTTATAAGGAGCACATTATGTTTTGTGTGCAATGTGAACAAACAATCCGAACTCCCGCAGGTAATGGTTGTAATTACGCGCAAGGAATGTGTGGTAAAACGGCTGAAACTTCTGACTTACAGGATTTACTGGTTGCTGTTTTGCAAGGGCTTTCTGCTTGGGCAATAGCAGCGCGGAAATTGGGCATTGTGGATCATGATGTTGACAGTTTTGCTCCGCGAGCATTTTTTTCCACATTGACTAATGTTAACTTCGATTCTCAGCGGATTATCGGTTATGTCAAAGAAGCTATTTATCTGCGGGAGTCTCTGGCAAGTTGCTGTCGTCAGGCTAGTTCCGTAATAACTGTCGATCATCCTATGGCTGTGTTGCAATTGGCAGGAGAAGATATTCCATCTTTACAGAAACAAGCTGGGAAGTTCGCTCTTAACAGTGATAAAGCTAAGGTTGGTGATGATATTCATGGCCTTCGTATGCTTTGTCTGTATGGATTGAAAGGTGCAGCGGCTTATATGGAGCATGCGCATGTGCTTGGGCAGTATAATGATGAAATTTACGCTCAATATCATACGATTATGGCCTGGCTGGGGACTAATCCTGACAATATGGCCGAATTGCTAGATAACGCAATGGCAATCGGTCAAATGAATTTCAGTATTATGGCGATGCTGGATAAAGGTGAAACGCAAGCTTATGGTGATCCGCAGCCTGTATCTGTCAATGTGCGTCCGGTTGCAGGCAAATCTATTCTGATTTCAGGTCATGACCTGAAAGACTTGCATATGTTGTTACAGCAAACGGAAGGAACTGGGGTAAATGTTTATACTCATGGTGAAATGTTGCCCGCTCACGGTTATCCTGAACTAAAAAAATATCCTCATTTGGTAGGGAATTACGGTAGTGGCTGGCAAAACCAGCAGATTGAATTTGCCAAATTTCCTGGTCCAATTGTCATGACTTCTAATTGTATTATTGACCCGAATGTTGGGAATTACCGTGATCGTATTTGGACCCGCAGTATTGTAGGTTGGCCGAGTGTTAATCATCTGGATGGTGATGATTTCAGTGCTGTAATTGAACAGGCAAAGTTTATGAATGGCTTTCCTTACAGCGAAGTAGAACATCTGATTACGGTTGGATTTGGCCGTCAGACACTTCTTAATGTGGCTGATACTGTTATTGATCTGGTTATTCGAAAGAAATTACGTCATGTTTTTCTCGTTGGTGGATGTGATGGGAGCCGAGGAGAACGTAGTTATTACACAGAGTTTGCCCGTAATGTTCCGCAGGATTGCCTGATCATGACTCTGGCTTGTGGTAAATATCGTTTTAATAAACTCGATTTCGGTATGTTGGAAGGTTTACCCCGTTTGCTTGATGTAGGGCAGTGTAACGATGCTTATTCAGCGGTTATGTTAGCTGTGCATTTGGCTGAAAAATTGGGATGCGGAGTGAATGATTTACCGCTGAGTCTGGTGCTGTCATGGTTTGAACAGAAAGCGATCGTGATTTTGCTGACTCTGCTTTCTCTTGGTGTGAAAAATATTTATACCGGTCCAACGGCACCTGCATTTTTGACAGATAATTTACTGGCGATACTTAGCGAAAAATTTGGTATGCGTTCAATCACCACAGTTGAGCAAGATTTACAGGATATTCTTTCAGCTTGAGGAAATATTGTCAGATGGAAGTTATGTCAATCTCTGACAGGGAGAAATCGTTATGACCATGCCAACTTCACTTTGCCCTAACTGTATGCAAGTACATTCTATCCGGCAGGAAACATCGGATGTCTGGACAATCTTTTTGATTAATCACGATTTTTATCCTTATCAGCCAGGGCAATTTGCGCTGGTAAGCATTGATGGAAGCAATGAAGTTTTACGAGCTTACACATTATCTTCTTCGCCAGGATTGAGCCGTTTTATTTCAATTACGGTCAGGCGATTAGAGCAGGGTGTTGGCTCGGTTTGGCTGACAACAAAAGTGAAACCCGGTGATTATCTGTGGTTATCCGATGCTCAGGGTGAATTTACCTGTGCTAACTATATTGATAATCACTATCTGATGCTGGCTGCGGGATGTGGTGTGACGCCGGTTATGTCTATGTGCCGTTGGTTGTTGCATCATCGTCCACAAGCAGATATGAAGGTGATTTTTAATGTGCGGGACAGCCAGCAGGTGATATTTGCTGATGAGTGGCGGCAATTAGTTGTTCGTTATCCAACACAATTGCAATTCATCATAATGGTTGAACAACCGGAAAAGGGTAGTCTTAACAATGGTAGGTTAACTGAAGAAAAACTGGCTACGCTTGTTCCTGATATTAGTTGTCGGACAGTCATGGCGTGTGGACCCGCGCCTTATATGAAAAATGCTCGTGAATTTTGCTATGGTCTTGGGGTGGCAGAAAATCGCTTTTTTATGGAGCGATTTTTTGCAGAGCCAGAACAATCTGATAAGAGTCATTTGACTATGGCTTTAAACCAGTCAGTTTCCAGGTTCAAAGTACCGGTAGGAATAACTTTGCTAGCGGCAATGGAAAATAACTATATTCCGGTGATGGCCGCGTGCCGGGCAGGTGTTTGTGGCAGTTGTAAGACTCGGGTGATCAGTGGTGAATATACAACCCGCAGTACAATGACATTAACGGCTAATGAAATAGCAAACGGTTGTGTTCTGGCATGCAGTTGCCAATTATGGGGAGATGTTGTTCTGGAATAGAATAAAAAATTTCATTTTATACCCAATAGATTTCAAGTTGCAGGGCGGTGGCAAGTGAACTCCTCCCCAAGAGCATAGATAACGATGTGACTGGGGTAAGTGAACGTAGCCAACAAAGCAGCAGCTTGAAAGATGAAGGGTATATACCTATTCTTTGCTAATTTGGCTAATTATAAACGGTTTATTGTTTTCGCTTCTGTTATTATTCCCTTGTTTAATATTCTTCGGGGGATGAGTATGAAAAAATTGTTAGCAATTTGTTTGTTGGGATTTGTATTAGCTGGCTGTGATAACCAACCTAAAATTGATGCTTCTAATGAAATTGCTCTGAAAACATCCATTGATAAGATAAGGGATGTGCTACCAGATGATAAAAGAGCTAAGTTTGATGAATCAATTCAGGTAGCTATGTTTAATAGTATCGATTTCAATGAACTGGTTAAATTAGGTGTTAATAGCGATATAAAAGAATTAAAACAAAAGTTTTATAAGTCACTGGATGGTAAAACAGCTGACCAACTGATTGCTGAAGCTGAAAAAATTGAAGCTAAGAAATCAGAAAATGAGTAACATCTTCATAGGATTATGTGCATTAAACGGTATGAGATAGAAATCTATGCCGTTTTTTTATTATCATTAGTAATTTAAACAGAATTTAAACAAGTTATCTTATGATTTTGAATTATTATAAATTTTGTTTATAATACGAGCCGCATTTTAAGTGCAGTATCTCGTTAGGCGAGGCTCCTATACAAACACAGGTTGCTGATCTGACGACGTCGAGAGACGCCCAAGATTAGGACAGGATATATCGAACCAAGGTATATCCCCATGTAACTTCCTGATAAATCAGGATACGTTGTATAGTGCTAAAACTGAGACGTGGAGATAGCTGTTGCATTCTCTCATCTGGTTTCGCCCCTATGTGAGTGCTGTTTGAAGTTCACAACAGTAATAGGGACCAACATCATGAAAGTTACATCCCATGAAAAAATGGATCTATTAGCTATTGCTAGTAACCATTCCATTAATGAAAAAAATGTTGATCAGCAGCAGAAGCATCAATTGAAACATGAAGATGCAACTGTCAGTGCATATATGAGTCAATGTTTTATTTCTGTATCCGTTGCTGATTCTGTTTTATCGGCAAAAGGTAATCTGATTAATCAACTTGAGGGAGAACAGATCCCGACGTATTTATATGTCATTGATGATGAAGGTTATCTGAATGGCATATTGCCGGTGAAGGTGTTATTAACCGCAGCCGATGATTTATTTGTGTCAGATATTATGAGGCAAAGCTACTTTTCTGTATCACCGGAGCAGCCGCGTCATGATGTTTATAGTCTGATAAATCACAGCGGTATGGATAGTGTACCGGTTATTCATTTTGGCAAATTAGTTGGCGTACTACGACCGCAGGATATTGCTGAACTAATCGAAGATGAAAATACGTTGGATGCTCATTTACAGGGGGCGACTTTGCCTCTGGATGAACCTTATCTGAGTACCAGCCCAATAACATTATGGCGTAAGCGCGCTGGTTGGTTATTGCTGCTGTTTGTCGCAGAAGCCTATACTGGGACTGTACTTAAAGCGTTTGAAGAGCAACTAGAAGCGGCAATTTCTCTAGCATTTTTCATCCCGTTATTGATAGGTACGGGAGGCAACAGCGGTACACAGATCACTTCAACGTTGGTCAGAGCAATGGCGTTGGGGGAAGTGAGCTTGCGTAATCTGTGGGCTGTGTTACGTAAAGAGGTTTCCACTTCGTTTTTAGTGGCGATGACGATTGGTTCTGTTGCGCTCATCCGAGCCTGGATATTAGGTGTAGGAATTGAAGTGACGATTGTTGTCAGTTTGACCATCATTGCAATTACCGTCTGGAGTGCCATTGTTTCTTCCATTATTCCGATGGTATTGAAAAGGCTTTCTATTGATCCGGCTGTTGTATCTGCCCCTTTTATTGCCACGCTTATTGATGGTACTGGTTTGATTATCTATTTTGAAATAGCTAAGTTGGTGATGACAGAGCTCGTTTAAAATTATCAATAAGGTACCCATATTAATTGGGTATCTTATTGACTGGATAAGAGCTTATTTTATATACCCTTCATCCTTCAAGTTGCTGCTTTGTTGGCTGCGTTCACTTGCCGCTGCGCTGCAAATTGAAATCTATTGGGTATATATCCATCTGTAATATTGATTGAAATTTTTTGGCTTCTTGTTAATGAAATTGGATAATATTTTTATATTTTTATATGGCGTACTCACTACTAAGATCGTAACTTAGGTTATGTTAATATTGAATATGATAACTATTCTATACCCAATGGATTTCCTTTTCAGTTACATATGATAATTCAGAGATCGATTCTCATAAAATTATGGATTGATCACGGATATAACATCATAATGGAGCGTTCTTTAGCTGAAGATAATCTAATGATATTATTACTTTATGTCAATGGAATTGTTAGTCATGATGAATATAATATCTTTAATGAGTTATATGATGTTATTGTCGAGAAATGTCCTCAATCTGACGGAGTGATATTTTTTAATTATACATCTCAAGATTCTATCGATAATCATGAGATTGCTGTAAAGTCAGGAATGATACCTAAATTTTTTCAAAATCCTGCTATGCAATTAAGGTGGTTCAATAGTCTTTATGAGTATTATGATGTTTATTTTGATGAAATAAAAAGTGACTTTAAGGTTTTCGAGCACAATAATAATGTTAATGAAAGTGATCTTATTAAAGAAGTTATAAATGATTTTTTCCTATTAATAAATTGTTTTTTGCTAATTTTAAAGAGTTGGAAAAGAATTAAAGATAATTCTTTTCCATTTTTATTGTATGTTACCTATTTCATTATATATGAAATAGGTAACATACTGATGATCCAAAATTTTTGGTTATTATACGCAACCGACTGGGATTATATATTTGATTATTGTGTGGTGTTAATGTTTTTTTTAAAGTTATTTATGAAAAAATAAGTAATATAGGTAATTACCTTTTCATGTAAATATTTTACGATTATTCTTTTTTTCAATTTTTTATTATTTAAAAATAAGTCTCTCGCCACATTTTCGACAAATATAATGGTTCTCTCCCCGTAAGATTTTATTATGGCGACGCAGGCTTAGCGCATGTTGCTGACAGCTACAGTAATAAGTAAAAGTTTTACTGCGCACTGAATCGATTTTAAATTTGTGTGTACGGTTGGCAGGAACGCTCAGAACTTCTTCCATCATCCAACGCCACTGTTTCCCATGTGGAGGTACTTTCCCAAAGTAGTGATAAACCAATAAGTGAGCCAGTTCATGAGGAACAACTTCATCAATAAAAGCTTGTTGGTTTTCAATCAATAGCACTGGATTAAGGCGAATTTCCCAATGCTGTATGTAAGCACTGCCAGCAGTGGTTCCTCGCTGACGGTAGTTTATTATAGGTTCAGGAAAATCACGCTTAAGATGTAAATTTGCCTGTTGCAGTTTTTGCCGCAAGGTTTGCATAACAGCTTGTTGTAAAGTAATTGGAACTCTAACTGATTTCATGTGTTGAAAATGAAGTAAGTGAGGATGAGTAAATATTTATTAGAAATTTTTAAAAGCAAGCTAACGATAATAATAACTTTATGGTTTTTTTAATCGTCAGCTCATGTTAAAAAAACCTAGTTCAGTTTATCCAAACTAGGTTCTTTGCTTTTATATATTAATAGCTGACAATTTAAGACCAGCCGCTTCGCGTAGTATCTCTGCTTTATCAGTTGCTTCCCATGGGAATTGTGGACGACCAAAATGGCCATAGGCAGCGGTATCACGATAGATCGGGTGTAACAGATCCAACATTTGAATCAGGCCATGAGGACGCAGGTCGAAGAATTCACGTACCAGTAGAGTCAAAGTTGTTGTTGGCACTTTTTCAGTACCGAAGGTTTCCACCATAATGGAAGTTGGCTCTGCAACGCCGATAGCGTAAGAAACCTGAATTTCACAACGATCAGCCAAGCCAGCAGCCACAATATTTTTTGCTACATAACGCGCAGCATAAGCGGCAGAACGGTCAACTTTGGATGGATCTTTACCAGAGAATGCCCCACCACCGTGACGAGCCATACCACCGTAAGTATCTACAATGATTTTACGGCCTGTTAGACCACAATCACCCATTGGGCCACCAATTACAAAACGGCCAGTTGGGTTGATGAAGTATTTGGTTGTTGGATTTAACCATTCAGAAGGTAGAACCGGCTTGATGATCTCTTCCATTACCGCTTCTTGCAGATCTTTTTGGTTAATGTCTTCAGAATGCTGTGTTGAAAGTACAACTGCATCAACGCCGACAATTTTGTTGTTACTGTATTGGAATGTTACCTGGCTTTTGGCATCTGGACGTAGCCACGGCAGTACACCATTTTTTCGAACTTCTGCTTGACGCTGAACCAGACGGTGTGCATAGGTGATAGGCGCGGGCATCAGTACATCAGTTTCATTGGTTGCATAACCAAACATTAGCCCTTGGTCGCCAGCACCTTGTTGTAGAGGATCTTCGCGGTCAACACCTTGATTAATATCTGGTGATTGTTTGCCAATAGCACTTAATACTGCACATGAGTTTGCATCAAAACCCATTTCAGAATTGACATAACCAATCTCTCGAACTGTTTGCCGCGTAATTTCTTCAATATCAACCCAAGCACTGGTAGTGATTTCACCACCAACCATAACCATGCCGGTTTTAACATAGGTTTCGCATGCGACACGAGCTTTTGGATCTTGTTCCAGAATAGCATCAAGAACAGCATCAGAAATTTGGTCTGCGATTTTATCAGGATGCCCTTCAGAAACAGATTCAGAAGTGAAAAGGTATGTGGTCATTATATTACGTTACCTTAAAATATAATTTCAGTTTGGGAATGATGGATGGATTAACATCTAGATGGCTATTTTAGGATAATTACTATCCGTGTTCCAGATTTTTTTAGTTATACCCGTTATCTTTCAAGTTGCCTCTTCGTTGGCTGCACTCACTCACCCCGGTTACATCGTTATCTATACTCCCGGGGATTCGCTCTCTTGCCGTCGCGATCCATCTTGAAATCCATAGGGTATATAAGTGGTCATTTTCATCTGGTAACAAATAATTTCTTTGTTTATATGTCAGTTTTGTTCAATTTCATTTTGCAATTTTGTGTAATTGCGAGTATAAACAGCGGCCGTAGTTGAGTTATTTGTGCTACAGACTTGCAGAAAGCTAAATAGCTTCTGTTTCTCAATCGAGAAAATGGCTCTTTAAATATGAGTCATGTGTGGGGGTGAATGGGGTAATGATCCATTATCTGCTGATTGCTAATGGCCAACAGCCACACTTGTCGGATTTGTCCGCATCTTTTTCCTTTCTTTTCAATATGTCTTTAATTCGATGTTATCCGTTGTCAGCAAATAGGCCGGATATGTCGGACAGACGTATTGTCGCTCGGTAATTTTGTCATTGTTTAGTAGTAACTAAACGCTTTTTAAACCTGAGAGCATGCTGTTCCCTGATATTTCTTAACACGCAAGATATGGTGTCTTGAGTTATTTATTAATTACAGGCGAAGGCGAAACTCTAACTCCATTAAGGAGACTGCCATGAATGATAATATCGCTCGTAAAATGCAACAGACTTACAATATTGCATATTGGGGAGGGAGTTACTACTACGTCAATGATTTAGGTAATGTCAGTGTTTGTCCAAACCCTGATTTGCCAGGGGCAAGAATTGATCTTGCGGGATTAGTGAAAAGAGTTCAGGAAGAGCAGGAACATTTACGCTTGCCGGCGTTATTTTGTTTTCCTCAAATCCTACAGCATCGTTTGCGTTCAATTAACGCTGCATTCAGGCGAGCCAGAGAGTCGTACGGCTATAAAGGTGATTACTTTTTAGTTTATCCCATTAAAGTTAACCAACAACGCCGGGTTATTGAATCGCTGGCAAGTTCTGGTGAACCTTTAGGGCTTGAGGCGGGTTCTAAAGCTGAGTTAATGGCGGTGTTAGCACATGCGGGTATGACTCGTACTGTAATTGTATGTAATGGATATAAAGATCGTGAATATATTCGTTTGGCGCTGATAGGTGAAAAGTTAGGTCACAAAGTTTATTTGGTGATCGAAAAAATGTCTGAAATTGCTCAGGTGCTGGAGGAGGCTGAACGGCTGAATGTGATCCCCCGCTTGGGAGTTCGTGCACGTTTGGCATCGCAAGGCTCGGGTAAGTGGCAAGCCAGTGGTGGTGAAAAATCGAAATTTGGGCTGGCGGCAACTCAGGTACTGCAATTGGTTGAGACTCTGCGTGAAGTGGGCCGGCTTGATAGTTTGCAATTACTGCATTTCCATCTTGGTTCACAATTGTCGAATATTCGTGATATCGCAACGGGTGTTCGTGAATCAGCCCGTTTTTATGTCGAGTTACATAAACTCGGTGTCAATATTCAGTGCTTTGACGTTGGCGGTGGATTAGGTGTCGATTATGAAGGAACTCGTTCTCAATCTGACTGTTCTGTAAACTACGGGTTGAATGAATATGCTAACAATGTGATTTGGGGCATTGGTGATGCCTGTGATGAACATGGTTTACCACATCCGACCGTTATCACCGAATCTGGTCGTGCTCTGACTGCTCACCATACTGTGTTGGTATCCAATGTTATCGGTGTTGAACGTAATGAATTTACGCAGACAACGCCACCGGCAGAAGATGCTTCCCGCCCGCTTGCTAGTCTGTGGGAAACATGGCAGGAGATGCACTCGGAAGGGAACAGACGTTCTTTACGTGAATGGCTGCATGACAGTCAGCTCGATCTGCATGATGTTCATACTCAATATGCTCATGGCATGTTGGATCTGACTGAACGGGCATGGGCGGAAGAATTGTATCTGAATATTTGTCGTCGTATTCAGCAGGATCTTGATCCAAGCAACCGTGCTCACCGGCCAATTATTGATGAATTGCAAGAACGCATGGCAGACAAATTCTATGTGAATTTCTCTCTGTTTCAGTCTATGCCTGATGCATGGGGAATCGATCAGTTGTTCCCTGTTTTGCCGATTGAAGGGCTGGATAAGCCGTTGGATCGTCGTGCTGTCTTGTTAGATATCACCTGTGATTCCGATGGTATTATTGATCATTATGTGGATGGTGATGGTGTAGCAACGACAATGCCAATGCCTGCTTATGATCCTGATTACCCGCCAATGATTGGTTTCTTTATGGTGGGGGCATATCAGGAAATTCTTGGCAATATGCATAACTTGTTTGGTGATACTGCGGCTATTGATGTTTATGTATTTGATAATGGCGAAGTGACTTATAACCAGAGTGAAGAGGGGGATTCGGTTGCGGATATGCTGCAATATGTGAAACTGGACCCTAATGTGCTGATGGCCCGTTTCCGTGATCAAGTAAAAGGCACGGATTTGGATACCGGTTTGCAAGAGCAATTTTTACTGGAATTTGAAAGTGGTCTTTATGGCTACACATATCTGGAAGATGAATAGTCTTCTGGTGTTAATTAAGCCTCCTGTATACAGATAACGTTATTTATAAAACCAGATTCGGGGATGCATAGAAATGGGATTATCTCAGGCATACCCCGTTTCGTAATAGCATTAGGTATTCTGGAATTAAATAGCATTATCCTGTCAGGAAACTTCTGAGGATATATCTCATGACAATAAGTACCTTGGGCAACCAACAAGATAACTCTCTAGTTTCTAACGCCTTCGGTTTCCTGCGCTTTCCGCTGAATTTCCAGCCGTATTCTAGTGATGCAGAGTGGGTAATTACCGGAGTGCCATTTGATATGGCAACATCGGGTCGTTCAGGTAGCCGCCACGGGCCTGCGGCTATTCGCCAGGTTTCTACTAACCTGGCGTGGGAAAGTAGTCGTTGGCCGTGGGATTTTAAATTACGCAATCACCTAAACGTTGTGGATTGTGGTGATTTGGTCTTCGATTTTGGTGATGCTCAGAATATGAGTGACAAGTTACAAGACCATGCGGAAAGAGTACTAGCTTCCGGTAAGCGTATGCTTTCTTTTGGTGGTGATCATTTCATTACTTTACCGCTTTTACGCGCTCATGCTAAATATTTTGGCAAAATGGCTCTTGTTCATTTTGATGCTCATTCTGATACCTATCCAAACGGCAGCAAATTTGACCATGGTACTATGTTCTACCATGCTCCAAATGAAGGATTGATCGACCCACATCATTCAGTACAGATTGGTATCCGTACTGAACATGGTCAGGACGATGGTTTCACTGTGTTGGATGCTGCTCAGGTTAATGACCGTAGTGTGGATGATGTGCTCGCTCAGATAAAAGAGACTGTTGGTGATATGCCGGTTTATCTGACTTTCGATATCGATTGTATTGATCCTGCTTTTGCACCAGGTACGGGTACGCCTGTAATTGGTGGACTGACAACCGATCGGGTATTGAAATTGCTGCGTGGTTTGCAACCACTGAATATTGTCGGTATGGATGTAGTAGAAGTGGCTCCAGCTTATGATCAGTCCGAGATTACTGCTTTGGCAGGTGCGACTGTTGCGCTGGAGATGCTTTACTTGCAGGCAGCTAAGAAGATAATCTGAATTCTTATGCACTAATATATAGCATCAGGGGATAGTCGCTAAGCTCGTAACGAGTTGTGAATCTATCCCCTAGTTCAGTATTATTTGAATTGATGTAACCTTCATATACATGTATATGTTTATACCCGTTATCTTGAAATCTATTGGGTATATACGCTTTCTTGGATACTCTCCATTATTTTTCACATATGAGCATTGATTAACCGAATGCCATACTGAGGATTCTGTCGCATTAACAGAGATCTCTCGATCGAAAGTATTTTGATTCATTTTTATGCAGCTGGTCGATAAAAAAAGACTGCGGGTGAAATGGGATATCCCGGTTCTTGCGGGTATTGTCCTTTACGCAACATATTGAGTTCAATCTCAGCTAACATGGTCTTAGCTCGCCTGATTATCCAAACAGCGCTTAATGCGACAGAACCTTCCTAGCCTAAGCCGATGGTTCGACGAAATTAACATCCGACCACACTGAGATGACAGCAACGGCACTGGCTCGCCCTCCGGCTCCGTCAGCCTTCATCAGAATCGGTACAACAGACAGTTGTGTTGATGCGGTATAGCTATTGTCCCCCCGCTTAATGTATCTTGCGTTCTCTCCTTCGCCTCTGTGCCCAGTACCGAGATATATGGGTTTGTTGGCAGAATTGGTGAACGCGAAGGCGATATCTTCTATTGAGGAAGCTAATACATTCGGTTTCCCCGGCACAAGTGGCCCATCGATTCGGTAGAGTAGGCGTGAATGTAGGAATACATCGTCATCACCGGAACATGTGCTGCTTATCCCTATCTGTCTGGCCGACGCCAGTGGGTCTCCTGCCTGTTTACCGATTCTTTTCACCGTTCCCCAATCCACCGATGAGGGTGTCAGGACAACCGCACAGGTGGATGGCTTTTTGACCGGTGAGAGAATAACCGTGGTCCACAGTGGTTTCAGCATGCCGTTAGAACCCAATATGGCCGCAGGAGTCCAGCCGATCGCGCCAAATGACAGAGGGCTGCCTCCTGCCTTCGCATTGAAATTGCCGTCACTGTCCGGGTAAATTGCCCCTGTCACGGTGCGGACACTGACATCAACCAGGCCGTTGGCATCGGGAACGCAGGGAATGTTAACGCCGACATTCCTCCCTGCCAGACTGGCTGAGTGATACGTACTGGATGAACCGTGTGTCTGGCAAGAGAGTGAAGATTGCCCGATATCAACCATAAAGTCGCCGGACCGTCCCACTCGGACGTGACTCGGTGACGACGAAGAGATTAATGGATTCGTTCCAGACTCCACCGTGTAGGCCATAAACTGCGTTCCAGCCGGGACGCGACAGGTTGTCGACCAGTCAAGGGGGCCACTGGTGGTATAACCCACTATCTCATCACGTGAGTAATCACGTTTATCTTTGTTGCTTGGCACCGTGGCATAACCCGTAACATGACGAACCATCTGTACCAGTTCAATCTCGCAGTCCTGATAACGCTCTGCCGCTTGAAGGGGCAAAGCAGTCAATAAAAAGAGCAGTGATATCCCCAAGCCTATAAGGATTGGAACGGGGTTCTCTACATGACAGCCCCACAAACGTTCAGTGTTTAACATTCTTCTTCTCTCCAAATGACTCATCTGTTCAAATCGCTGACTTTAACTGCCGGGATAACCTCACTTTTGGTGGTGCCCACACCAGGGTAACGCTTATAGACACACGGCATCTGCCTGCACCAGTTGCCCGGGGGTATCGGGCGGTACCTGATAACGAGTAGTGCATTGTTGCGTTGCCCCGTTTCCCCATTTGACTTTCACGTGACCGGCGGGAGGCATACCGCTCAGATAAACTCGGCCGTTATCGCCCACAATGCCGCTGCCGGCCTGAGTGGCATTCTCTTCCAGCGTCGCGGTGGCACCAAAAGGTACCGGTTTGCCATGATGTATCAACGTCAACAGTAACTGGCTGCCTAAGTGAACCTGATAATTTGCCAGCGTCACTGCTCCCCTAGTCGGATAAACGTTCTTACTGGTCTGGTCAATATCGACCCCTTCCGGCAGGGTGGACGGGTCCAGATTGATAGTATTTTTTTGGTATACCGATCCGCCCGGTAGTACGGCGTAGCCACGCCAGTCGGTCTGCACGTTGCCGTCCCCGACCGTCACCCCTTTCGCCCCAGGGGCGCGGACCAACACCGCTTCCTCGCCCAGTGAGCGTGATAGCGTCATACCGTAAGGATGGATTAGAAGGGCACCGGAAGCCCCGTAGGTGAAGTGATAGCTATTTGCGCTGTCATTGTAGCCCAGATTAACGCTTCCCTGACTGCCTTGGTAACTCAGAGACAATGCTCGGCTGTTTTGCTGGCCGTTGTTCCCCCAACCTTGCTGGAGGTTATAATTCAGGCGGTTATCCCATAACATGCCACTAATTCCGGTCTGTTGAGCTGTGCGCCCCTGCGAGTCGCGCGAGACCGTATAGCGGGTATAAACGCCCCGTAGCGCAGACGATGATCCAAAGAGAATGAGTGGGACCTGCATATTGAATGACACTTGACGATTCTCCGACCAGTTGCCTGCCCCTTCCATGCGATAAATGTTATAACTCAGGTTATAGCTGATCCCCATCAGCATTGCGTTATAACCCAGATTCAGATTGTTGTCAGTACGACCATTCCAATAATCGTTACGCGTCCCGGAGGCGTAAAGACTGCCCCAACATCCTAGCGTTTGACGCAGGTTCACCTGCCAGGTACTTTGACGTCGGTCAAGTGCCCACGGGACCTGATATTCATTCAGGCTGTACCCCATGCTGTTAACATCACTGAAACTGTAATAATGCTGAGTGGAATAGCGGTAGGTGGCCAGATCAATGCCGGTGCCGGTACTGATCAAGTTCTTAGAGTATTTCACCCGATAAGATTGGCCTTGTTGCCGGTTATTTTCCTGCCCCTTGGCCTCTTGCAATTGGGCACGGGCAAACGTCACATCCGCAGACAGTGCGCCGAATGCCCCCAGTGACACGCCCGAGCCTAATACACCCGACTGATAGTTGTCTGCGACCAGTCCCCCACCGTACAAGGTGATATTATGTGGCAAACCATAGACCAGAGTGCCCAGAGCAAATACCGGGGAACGGCTGCCATCGGTTAGGCTGCCGCCGTGATATTGACCGGCCGTTAACTCATATTTAATGCCACCGGGACGTTGCATCATCGGGACAGATGATGCAGCAAGGGTAGAGACACGAGTACTGCCATCTTCTTCTTTGACTGTGACCGTCAGATCGCCAGAATCTCCGGTGGTGTACAGGTCGGTGAAACGAAACGGCCCCGGCGCCACCGTGGTTTGATACACGGTATAACCATTCTGAGATACGGTCACCTGTGCATTGGAGCTTGCCACCCCGGTTATCTCCGGGGCAAAACCGCGCTGACTGTCAGGTAACATGGCCTCCTCCGAAGCCAGTTTCATGCCACGCAACGGGATGCTGTCAAAAATATCCCCACCGGTATACGTTTCACCCGCCGTGAATTCACTGCGCAGTGACTGCACATCACGTTGCAGATAGGTATTACTCACCTGCCATTGGGTTTGCGTCGAGGGGGAAAAACCGGAGGGCCCCTCGTTGCGCTGGCGATTGTAACTGTAAGTTTGTGTGCTGCGTAGACGCCACGGCCCCAGATTCAACCCATTGCGAAAAGAGGCAAATAGGTTACGGGAGCGTGATCCGCCGCCAGTCGCCTGACCGTCATAACGCCCTTCCGAACCATTGACGGTGTAATTCATCGAAAAGGCCGGTATCCCGTTATCCCACAGTGACGGATCGACCATCCCAGAATGGTGAGGCTGCATAGCCGCTTGAGGGACACTCAGATCCAAACGCAAACGGGCGAAATCCAGTGTTGCGTGGGCGTGCGGGATCTGTTTCGTCAGATCTGTGATGAGGCTGTCGTCCGCTTTACCCTGAAAAGCCGGTAATCCGTGAATATTGACCCCATATTCTTTGAGCTGTGCAATCGTTAATGCCGGTTGCAGATGGTCATTCACCAATCTAAATTCAATCTCGCGGTTATCTACCTTATTCTGGTTCATGTAGACATCCACCAGATAGCGTCCCGGTGCGACATAACCCGCGTTTTCATACACCGAGAGATCGATATGTTCCTGTTCCCCTGTCGCCCCCATAAGAAAAGCGGGATTAAAGTATTCCCGCGCAGAGGTCGGCAAGGTTGTCGCCGTCAGTGAGCATAGCAGACATACATATACAGGACGGAGCCGGAAATGGCACGACTGACCGGTCGCACGTTGGCTGCCAGCCAGCCACGCAAACGAAAATAAAATGTTTATTGTCATAGCTCATTTCTGCTTCTAACTTAAGCCTATGCTGTTAATCTTGAGGTCACTTTGTTGGTCACTACTCACAGATGAGAACGGGTCATAACGGAACATGGTGATCCTGACTGTCGCCGGGAAAACGCCAGACCAGTGGCCCCTGTACTCCGGCGGTAAACGAATGGGTTTGAAACGAATAGGTTTGTATGCCTTTCGGGGGCACTATTGCCTGACGGGTGCGGTCATCTGCCTGTTGGCTGCCGACTTTTAGGACAGAAAAGGTCAGAAAATAGGGTGTAGGGTTTTCTACCCGTAACTGCGCCCCCTGAAGGGAAAATTTCACCTGTTTAGCCACCGTGGCGTTATCCCTAGCAGGAACCCCTTGAGGGCGATAAAACAGCCGGATATTCATTTGTAAGGCGACCTGCACTTGTGAATCTTTGCCGTTCTGGCGCTCTGGTTCTCCCATGTCCGGTACGGCAACTCCCGGGATAGCTCGTAAAGAAACTACAAAGGCCGATTCCCTATCCGGCGGTAATTGCCCGCCAAGCTGGCGAATACGGAACGAAAATTTCTCGCCAGCCTCAACCCGTTTTAACGGCGGCAGAACGATAAAAGGGGGAACCTGCTCGGCTTGGGTGTCAAAGCGACCGGTATCAGGGTCCATTGGACTGACAAATCCTTGTACCAGATAGTTCTGCGTCGTGTGATTGGTCATGCTGAGCGTCACGCCGCTCGGGCTATCTTTAGCCACATAAGACAACTGCATCGGGGAGAACGATAGCCCTTGATTATCAACCGCATGCGCTTTGAATATATCCCCTAGCAGCAAGGCGAAACCAAGGGAATAAAGCATTACCCCCCAGTGTGTCCCCCTATGCCGGTTACTGACTCTCTTCACTTTCCACCTCTAAATAAAACAAGGGCGAATTTAACGCGCCACGTTGGCGGTAAACAGATTTGAAGCCCCGCCGTAATCGTTAATCATCGACCAGCTCACCGATTTTTTACCCACCAGCCCGGCATAGGTCACACAATCCTGTGGCGCTATCATGGAGGGATAGCGGTTCAGATCGAGCGTCTGTCCGTCCAGCATCAGACTGTCTAGCGACAGGAAATACGGAGTGGGATTGCACGCTTTGATGCCATCGGGTTGCGACTGAAAGCGGAGCTGTCCATACGCTTCTTCCGGCAACATTGGCAGGCCATACGGTCGCCAGAAAAACTTAATCCGCATTCCTATGCTCATCGACGCCTGTTCCCGAACAGGCTCATCCGTCACCTGCTGAGTTGCGGGGATAGTGTTCATCTGTACATACCCGAGCGATTCCCGATCCACCGGAAAGGAGGGCTGATTAAAGGTTGGCAAAATACGCAGGCTGTTTTGACTGTTAGCTTCCAACCTGAACAGCGGTGGTGTCACCACAAACGCCGGTGTAGTTTTCTCCTGATCTTCTGTTATCCTTACCTGCACCAGCCACGCCTGAGGTGTGGTATTGATCACCGTCAGCGTTTGTGCCCGCTCCCCTTGGATAAAAATCACCCGGGTTTTATTTAGGCTGATACCGGCGGCTAGACAGGATTCTGTACCGGTCATCCCTAACCCTAGCCAGAATACAAATGGTACCAGCCGGTACCACGCAGGGCGTACCCGACCTATTTCCACAATGCCTCCTGAAACCTGTTACCTGAGTCATACTCAGTGATAGTCAAATTGAAATTGAATGTGTGCGGTCAGTTCACCGGGAGTCGGCACAGCCGTGCCGGATTCATGTCGCATATCCATCAGGAAGGTAATTTGACTGTCTTTAGCGGCGTTACCCAGTGGTGCTAAATTCACATAATCGCCATTTTTCAGGTAGCTCCCCAACCCACCGCCCGGTAATTGATAGCGCAGACCAAATCCCACATTGCCCGCCACCGTGGACGCTTTATCCCGAAATAACGTCGGATGGCTTTCTGACGTGGCACCGCCTATTTTAATCGCCGGAGTACGGCCTGCTCTGGCTGATCCCGCACAGCCTGACAATGCCAACGTAATAGGTTTACTGCCCGCCGCCGCAATATGTTGCGTGCTGTACCGCACCTCGGTGAGTGGTACGGATGAAAACTCGACATGGGATGTCTGCATGTAAAGCTCACAGGTTGGCTGTTCCAGCGTCAGCGCCAATGTCAGTTCTGCCGTGTTTGAACTCGCCACCCCGGGCTGGGAGGCGGCACAGAGCAGGCTAGCTAATGTTGTCCATCTGATAAGGGTCCACGGTTTACGCATTATGGTATCTCCCCCTGATAGGTGGACTCTCCGCCGAAGTCATTAATCACCGTCCAGCTCACTTTGGCTGGATAATTCCCTCCTTTAAATAGTAAAGAGAGATCAGAGAACGGAGAGACCATGTTCGCTTTCTGCTGCGTCATCACCTCCTGTTCACTCACTTTTAGGGAGGTTAAGGTGATGTAATAGGGTGATGGATTGGTGACTGTGATTCCCGCGGCTGTCGGTTTGAAGCGCAGTGAACCAAATCCTTGTTCCGGCGAAACCGACAGCCCTGACGGGCGATACATCAGCTTAATCGTGTTGGCTATAGCAAACTGTATTCCGCCGGAGACATTCCGCCGGGAGTGATTATCGGATTCAGAGCTTAACGGAATGGCTTTTGCCGTAAACCAGAACAGGGATTCCCGGTCGGCAGGCAGCGACGGACCCGTTTTGATGATGCGCACCTGATTCTGGCTGTCGGGTTCCATACGAAACAGGGGCGGCGTCACCAGAAATGGCGCGGTTTTATCTCCCTCAGAAGCAGAACTGACTGTCGCCTGTATTAAATAGACCGACTCTTTACTGGTATTGCTCACTGAGGCGGTTATCGCGCGGCTATCCGCTGGATAGATAATGCGGGTAGTGTTGATCCCCACCCCTTCCGCCTGCGCGGAAGTGACCGGGCAACCTAACAGACCGGTCACTATCATTGCTGTCATCAATCTTTTCACTGACTCACCTGAAAATGTTTGGTTGGGTATTGCGTAAGTAAGAATTGGACCTCCCTGTCCAATTCCACGGAACGCCTAACGGCGTTGCATTAGTCATACTCGACTTTCACTGTCAGGTTCGCTTTGGAGTTTGTTGCTTTTACCGCCGCTGTACCAATCTTAGCCAGCCCTACCTTAAGCGTGATGTCATTATTACCGGCTACTCCGGGACTGTATTGGGGATCTTTTAGGTTAATTGCAGTGCCTCGTGGCACGGGCTTATCATTTATCGTCAGGCCAACCGCATGGTCGGTAATTGCAGCATTACCCGCGTTGTTAACAAGCTGAAAGTAAGCGCCGCCTGGTCCTGCTGCGGTGCCAGAAACTGTCAATTTAGCGCTTTTCGCGGAATTCCACAGAGGGCATTTCTCCGTTTTAATCGTGACGAATTTTTGAGTGTTAGCTAAGATTGTGCCATCTGCTTTTCCGGTAAAATCGGATACCAAAGCGGTGAGACTAACAGGCTCTATTGCGGCAAACTTACAAGTCTCTGCGGTCACTGAAGAGCTCACCGCCAGGGTACCGGCACTCACTTCCTCCGCTATAGCCTGCGACATCCCCCCCAGACACAGTGCCGCTATCGCACAGGTCTTCAAAATTTGTTTTTTCATTTCATCGATTCCTTTTGTTTATTCGATACATTTTGCGTGAAACAACATCACGACAAGTTAAACAATCAGATCGCAAACGCGGTACGTTTTACTTGTCATTTGAGTTATTTTGTTTGCTGATTAACTTCTGAATTTTGATTAAACCGTCGATAACATATCTATTTCTGAGCGGGAAAGATTGAAAGGCAGTTTGTTCCCTTTTTGAGACAATCAATTATTAGCTTCCGATATACTCAACATTAATACCTGAACGTTATGGTGTCGTGAGTATTTGTTCCTTATTAAATTACTATCTGAATTTTAATAATTTCTTCAAAAGGGGGAGGGGTTCTGTCGTATTAACAGAGAGTTCTCGATCGAAAGTGTTTTGATTGATTTTTATGCAGCTTTGCCTGGGCAGTCATAATAAATCCCTCATATTTGGCTAGGTTAGCTAAGTGTAATAAAAAAAATGCCGGGATAACCGGCAATTTTTTTGTTATATGGAATTTAGATGCTGCAATACTGAACAGGGCTTTGGTGAAATACTTTTTATACCCTTCATCCTTCAAGTTGCTGCTTTGTTGGCTGCGTTCACTTGCCGCTGCGCTGCAATTTGAAATCTATTGGGTATATATTAGAGAATGATATTTTTGGCGTTATTGTAACGCTACTTCTCATTTCTTTTCTTTTTTCCACGCATCAGGTTCAGTGTTTCCACTGTCATTGAGAAGAACATTGCAAAATAGATGTAACCTTTAGGTATGTGTACCTGTACGCTTTCCAGAATAAGGGTAAAACCCACAAGTATCAGGAATGACAGTGCGAGCATTTTTACTGAAGGGTGACGGTCAACGAACTCTCCGATAGGACGAGCCGCGAGCATCATAACTCCGACAGCGGTTACAACGGCTGCCATCATAATAAACAGATGATCGGACAGACCAACAGCGGTAATGACAGAGTCCAGACTGAAAATAATATCCAACAGCATAATCTGAGTGATAGCACCAAAGAAAGAGTGAACAGGGCGTTTTAAGTCTCCTTCATCTCCGCCTTCAATGGCTTCATGAATTTCTTTACTGGCTTTCCATATCAGGAATAGTCCGCCAAAGAATAGGATCAGATCACGAGCAGAAATATCATGTTCAAAAATGGTCAATATTGGGTAGGTTAGCTGGATAACCCAAGCAATCGATGCCAATAGCGCCAGGCGCATCAACATTGCTCCCATTAGCCCAATTTTGCGTGCTTTATTTTGTTGATGGATAGGGAGTTTTGCGACAACAAGTGATAAAAAGATGATGTTATCAATCCCTAAAACGATTTCTAGAATTGTCAGGGTGGCCAGTGCCATCCAAGCATGGGGATCGGCGATCCATTCTAACATTGTGTATTAAAACCTTAAGGTAAAAACTTAATTATACGCGTGATTGAATGCAAGGTAAGTACGTCAATGAAAAAACTGATCGAATATTGATGTTAAATCAAGAAATGACGAGCCAGTAAAGGAGCCGTAAAATTTTTCCTCAGATAAAACCCTCGGGGCAGAGTCATAATGGGTTGGCCGTGTATGCCGATTGCTTCGGTTAATGCTTTACTATTGGCTGCTTTAGGGCGTAACTGTAAGACTTCACCATGACGGGCTGTCACACTTTCTACTTTGCCAAGTACGATAAAATCCATCAATTCTTCCCAGTCACGACGCAGTAACTCTTCTTCTTCTTTATTGGGACTCCATAACAGAGGTGAACCAACCCGGCGTTTAGCCAAAGGAATGTCCCGTTCACCTTCAACAGGTATCCACAGCACACGCGATAACTTGCGTCTGACATGACAACTTTGCCAGGTAATACCACTGTTCCCAGTTAATGGTGCAACGCAAACAAATGTTGTTTCCAAAGGATAGCCTTTTCTGTCTACAGGGATAGTTTTAAGTTCAACACCGATATGTTCAAAATCCTGCTCAGGTTTACTGCCAGCGCTGGCACCAAGATAGTATTCCAGCAACATTCCTACCCAGCCTTTATCTCGTTTCAGATTGGGGGGGATAGGTAAATCGGCTTTTGTCGCGAGTTCTCCCATTGATAAACCAGCCAAAAGTTGGGCGCATTCAAATAACTGTTGTTCGTTGTCCGGTGGAAGAGGCGGGGCAAAACGTGTGTGCATTTAGGTATATCCGTTTTTAGGTCAAAAAATAGCCTTGCTGTTTGTGAATAATAAATTTGGATTTTACACAGTCACTAACAGAGTGATAATATCATGATATATAAACATTTTTTATTGCTATTTGGATTATTGTAAGATTGACTGACACTATTGTTCACCGATTGCTGGCAATAATGAACAGGATTTTACACCATGTTATCCACAGTTTTATGGGATAAGTAGACAAAAATGAGATCACTGGTTTGATTTACAGCCTTGACTAACATATTTCTCTACAAAAACCTTGTTTTTTGTTTAACTAAAAAGCATAACCTGTGGATAATGTTATTTTTGGTTGTTTTTTGTTCTTGTTGACTAATGTTACCGGTTATAGCAATGGCTGACGCCAGAAATAACGGGGTAAATAACGGCTATTTCAATGAAAAATAAATACAATTTCATTCTTTGTTTATAGGTTGATAATTCATAATATAAAGCTATACCTGAATTACCCCTGCCTTTTTCACATAGATATCCACAGAAAAAGTGAATAAAAGCAGACGTGTATACCTGTGTATGTTCATAACTGTGGCCTTTTCTGTGAATTACCCTTCATATGGGTTAAACCAGGCAGATTTGAAATCAAACCAGCCAAAGGTGTTCATTTTTACTCCTCGCATACTTCTCTGTCCTTGTAGTTCAAGCCAGTGGTGGAACAGCGGATAAAGCCAGTGTTTATCGACTATTTTTTTGCACCATTCTTCAAGCGATAATTCCTGTCGTCGCCATTGTGAGATTTCTTCATCTAAGTTATCCCCAAGACATTTTTTCAATAATGGCATCTCATACAATGTGGCAAACAGTGAAAATTCCAGTGGGTTATAAAAATTGGCGGTGGCAAGCCAGAGGTCACTTTCGGCGTTACCATTGAACCATGTGTCATAATCCACGATGTTGATTTTCAGTTCGACTCTGCATTTTGTCAGGATGGTTTGCAGGATTTGACTGATTGTGTGGTATTCGTGGTGTTGATGATACAGAGTTACGGTCAGATGGGTAATATCTTCTGGTTTATCTAACTCTGCTACTAGCTTACTGTGATGCCAACGTAGTAATAAGCCATATGCGGGTGACCAATGTCGCTGGTAGAAAGGGTCACAATGAGCCAACAGATTTATTGGTGTTAATAGGCTGCATAGCCACTGGCGAACATCTTCTCTTTTACATTTATCAGAACGTTGGTCATGCAGTAGGAAATAACAGCCTTCTTCTATCCTGCTTTCTAACGAATTATTACCTGTACTATCGCTTTCCAAGTGTAGGGTTGTACAGACTAGTTTTTCCGCTAACTCTGGCAGAACCCATATATTCACCTCATCAATCAGCGCTCGAAAGCCAAAGTAATTATCAAAGGCTCGGATTTGCAGTTTCTGAGAGCTATTTTTGACTACTTGGTAAGGACCCGTTCCTACTGGCATACGAGCAAAGTTCGGGAGTTGATGCCATTCTTGCGGCAAAATCATGGCATGTGGACTACCAATTAATAAAGGGAGCCAGTGATCGGGTTCTGAAAGAAAAATATCAATTACGTGTGGTGTCGGTGTTGTTACTTTTTCAATGTGGGAGAAAAGAGGCTGGTTACTTAACCTTTGTATCGAAGCAATGACATCTGCCATCTGTAATTCTCTTCCATGATGAAAATGGATGGCTGGTCGCAGATAAAATCTCCAATGATTTGGCGATATCTGTTGCCAGTGATGAGCCAAATCAGCTTCTGGTTCCCCATTTTCCTCATTTATGCGTGTCAGGCTATTAAATATCTGCCTGACTAGATGAATTTCAGAACGGCGTAAAGGTGAGCCGGGTAGAAGGTTAAGGAACGGGCGATAATAGAGTATCCGTAGAAGGTTTTTTCCTTGCCGGAAACGGCGTTCAATCTGGGATAACACCATCTGACGAACGGCATCTTTATCATCAACGAGCTGAACTAGCTTTTCAATATTCTGTTGTTCAAGCAATTCTTCAGCTCGTTGTTGCTGGAGTTCTCGACCGTCACGCAAGAAATTCAATTGAGAACGTTTTCCTCGACCGGATTCTGCTTGCCATTGTAACCAGCCGGCTTTCTGCATATTGTTGAGCAGTGAGCGGATATGACGCTTTGAACAATGCAAGATATTTGCCAGTTCCTGTAATGTTGTTTCAGCCTCTTTTCCTTGATGATGTTGCCATAGTCTGATGAATTGTTGTTGTAAACGTGGGCTGGGCATAAAAGAGGAACTCCGTAGTATTATTGATCAATTTTTGTTTCCTTATATTGAGCAGATAATTAACAGTATTGAAAGTAGCTCAATAGGCCAGAACGATATCTGGCTTCTCCCCCAATTTTCTTGAGTAATGGTGATTTGCCAGCCAGTAAGCAAGCTTACTGGCTTTTTTTCTTATTGTACATTGTGTGTGTTGTTATTCTGTTGTTGTGGTTAACATGCACATAATAGAAGTCAGTATGGGGAAATTTAGAGATTTTATTCTGTGTTGTTTCTATTTTATGCATCGATTCAAAATTGAGTAGCAATCTGATGTTGGTTGAATTTTGTCTAGGTGCTGTTGTTGCTCTTGTGTATCAATTTCTGCAATGCTTTAAGCTAACGCTAAGGCATTTCTTCTATCTGGATGATAAAAAAATCCCGCAGCAGAAAACTACGGGATTGATCGATGAATAAATAAAGAAAAGATTAACGCAAGAAAGCTGGCTGCTCCTGTTCGTAGGCTATTATGTCATCCAGATGTTGTAATGTCAGACCGATGCTATCCAAGCCATTCATCATGCAGTGACGCCGGAAGTTGTCGATTTCAAAGTCATAACTTTTATTACCAGCATGCACTTTCTGTTGTCCCAAATCGACGGTAAAACGACAAACTTGGTTTTGCTGAACCAGTTCGAATAGTTCATCTACATCTTTATCGTCTAATTTCACTGGCAGTAACTGGTTGTTGAAGGAGTTACCGTAGAAAATATCTGCAAAGCTTGGAGCAATAACAACTTTAAAACCATAATCCGTCAATGCCCAGGGTGCGTGTTCACGGGAGGAGCCGCAACCAAAGTTTTCACGGGCTAAAAGGATACTGGCACCTTGATAACAGGGCAGATTTAATACGAATTCAGGATTCGGTTTCTCTCCTGCATCATCAAGGAAACGCCAGTCGTGAAACAGATGGCGACCAAATCCGGTACGGGTAACTTTCTGCAAAAATTGTTTGGGAATAATGGCATCGGTATCAACGTTTGCGGCATCTAAAGGAGCAACTAAGCCAGTATGCTGAATAAATTTTTCCATAATTTTCTCCTTTATGACTTCTGTACAGAATTACGTACATCAATAAAATGGCCGTTAATCGCTGCCGCAGCTGCCATTGCTGGGCTAACCAGGTGTGTACGTCCCCCACGCCCCTGACGTCCTTCAAAGTTGCGGTTACTGGTTGAAGCACAGCGTTCACCCGGTTGCAGGCGGTCATTATTCATTGCCAAACACATTGAACATCCGGGTAAACGCCATTCAAAACCGGCATCCATGAAGATTTTATCCAAACCTTCCTCTTCCGCTTGTGCTTGAACTGGGCCTGATCCTGGAACAACGATCGCCTGAACTCCTAGGGCAACTTTATGGCCTTGCGCGATAGCTGCGGCAGCCCGTAAATCTTCAATACGGGAATTGGTGCAGGAACCAATAAAGACTTTATTAATTTTCACATCCGTCAGCTTAATACCGGGTTTCAAATCCATATAAGCCAGTGCTTTTTCAGCAGATGCGCGTTCAACAGGATCAATGAAAGATTCTGGTGCAGGAATTGCCTGATCAATAGCGATTACTTGTCCTGGGTTTGTTCCCCATGTGACCTGTGGGGAGATCTCTTCTGCATTAATAGTTACAGTTGTGTCATATTGTGCGTTAGGATCGGATTTCAGCGTCTTCCAGTAAGCAACAGCTTGTTCCCACAGCGCTCCTTTTGGTGAGAACTGGCGGCCTTTCATATAAGTAAAAGTAGTTTCATCTGGCGCAACTAAACCCGCTTTAGCACCCATTTCAATTGCCATATTACATAAGGTCATTCGGCCTTCCATGCTAAGTGCTTCAATCGCTTTACCACAGAATTCAACAACATAACCTGTACCACCTGCACTGCCTGTTTTGCCGATGATTGCCAAAACGATATCTTTGGCGGTAATAGCATCACCGACATTACCAACAACTTCTATTTTCATGGTCTTAGCACGAGCTTGTTTCAGGGTTTGAGTTGCCAGTACATGCTCAACTTCAGAAGTGCCAATACCGAATGCTAATGAGCCGAATGCGCCATGGGTTGCGGTATGTGAGTCACCACACACGATAGTCATTCCGGGCAGGGTCATACCTTGTTCCGGTCCGATCACATGAACAATTCCTTGGTAGGGGTGGTTTAAGTCATATAATGTGATACCGAATTCGGCGCAGTTTTTCATCAACTCTTGCATCTGAATACGTGCCATATCACCACAGGCGTTTATATCTTTTGTTTGTGTGGAGACGTTATGATCCATTGTGGCGAACGTTTTACTGGGTTGATGAACTGGGCGACCTTTGGTGCGTAAACCATCAAAAGCTTGCGGGGAGGTTACTTCGTGAACCAGATGACGATCAATATAGAGTAACGGGATTTCATTTGGTACTTCCCGGACGATATGAGCATCATATAATTTCTGATATAAAGTCTTAGTCATATTAAACCCCCTCGGCGACATAACGGGCAATGACGTTACCCATTTCATCAGTACTGATTGCTTTACCATTTCCGGCTAAATCTACTGTGCGATAACCTTGTTCTAGTGCATGGTTCACCGCTTGTTCAATTGCATTAGCAGCATCATGCTGACTTAAGCTGTAACGCAACAGTAACGCAACAGATAAAATCTGGGCTATTGGGTTAGCAATACCTTTCCCGGCAATATCCGGCGCAGAACCACCAGCGGGTTCATACAGACCAAAGCTTTTTTCGTTCAGGCTGGCAGAAGGCAACATGCCCATTGAACCGGTGATCATAGCGCACTCATCAGATAAGATGTCACCGAAGATATTGGAGCACAGCATGACATCAAACTGGGACGGATCTTTGATTAATTGCATGGTGGCATTATCAATATACATGTGACCAATTTCTACATCGGGGTACTCTTTAGCAATTTCAGTGACCACTTCCCGCCATAACACGGAACTCTGCAACACGTTTGCTTTGTCAATAGATGTGACTTTGTTACGGCGTTTGCGGGCTGATTCAAAAGCGATGCGGGCGATACGCTCAATCTCAAAGCGGTGATAAATCTCAGTATCAAATGCACGCTCAAATTTACCTTGGCCTTCACGCCCCTTTGGCTGACCAAAGTAAATACCGCCTGTTAATTCACGGACACATAAAATATCAAAGCCTTTGGCAGTGATGTCGCTGCGTAAAGGGCAAAATATTTCTAATCCAGCATATAAGCGAGCAGGGCGCAAATTGCTGAACAGTTTGAAATGCTTGCGTAATGGCAACAGAGCACCACGTTCAGGTTGTTTTGCTGGTGGTAAATGTTCCCATTTAGGCCCCCCCACAGATCCGAACAATATGGCATCAGCCTGTTCACAGCCTGCTATGGTTTCTACTGGCAGCGGACAGCCGTGACGATCGATAGCAACTCCACCTACATCATATTCGCTGGTGGTGATGCGGATATTGAAACGCTTGCGGACTGCGTCCAGTACCTTATGGGCCTGCGTCATAACTTCTGGGCCAATACCATCACCGGGTAAAACTGCAATATGATAATTGTTCGACATGTTCACACCATTTCCTTTGTATTTTGCTGTATGCGTTGTTTCTCTTTCTTAACTTGCTCTGTGCGCCAGATACAATTCAGCGCATGAATCATTGCTTTGGCAGAGGATTCAATAATATCTGTTTCCAATCCCATGCCGTGGAAGCGACGCCCAAAGCATTCGACAACGATATTTACCTGACCCAGCGCATTTTTCCCTTGCCCTTTACCTGATAACTGATAAGCAACAAGTTCAACTGGGTATTCAGTTATTCGACTAATTGCCTGATAAACAGCATCTATCGGGCCATTACCTGTGGCAGCTTCTGATCTTATCTCTTTGCCACACACTAAACGTACCGCTGCTGTTGCCATTACACTTGAACCGGATTGGATATTAAAATTATCCAAATGGAAAAATTCTGGCTCTTGTTGTTGCAAGTTGATGAACGCTAAAGCTTCTAGGTCATAGTCAAATACTTGGCCTTTTTTATCCGCCAGCCGTAAAAAGGCTTCGTATAAATTATCCATATCGTAATCTTTGTCTTGATATCCCATCTCTTCCATTCGATGTTTTACTGCTGCACGACCAGATCGGGAAGTCAGATTTAATTGAATGTCTTTCAGACCGATGGACTCTGGCGTCATGATTTCGTAAGTTTCACGATTTTTCAGTACTCCATCCTGATGGATACCGGATGAGTGGGAAAATGCATTACTACCGACAACCGCTTTGTTAGCAGGGATCGGCGTGTTACATAACTGGCTGACCAACTGACTGGTACGGTAAATTTCCTGATGATTGATATTAGTATAGACACCTAACATCTGCTGACGCACTTTAATTGCCATGATGACTTCTTCCAGCGAACAATTGCCAGCTCGTTCACCAAGACCATTCATCGTTCCTTCTACCTGACGGGCACCAGATTGTACCGCTGTGATTGAGTTGGCAACAGACATACCCAAATCATCGTGGCAATGGACGGATAATATCGCCTTATCAATATTAGGAACTCGTTCGATCAAATTGGTGATGATGCCACCAAATTGATAGGGTGTGGTGTAACCGACGGTATCTGGAATATTGATGGTGGTTGCACCTGCTTTGATCGCGTTTTCAACGATCCGACACAGATTATCAATAGGTGTGCGTCCGGCATCTTCACAGGAGAATTCGACATCGTCGGTGTAACGACGCGCCCGTTTGATTGATTGAGCTGCCATTTCCATGACATCTTCGAATGTTTTTTTCAGTTTGGATTCAATATGTAAGTTAGAGGTAGCCAGGAAAACATGGATACGAAAGGCTTCCGCAACTTTTAATGCTTCAGCGGCAACATCAATATCTTTTTCTACACAACGGGCTAAGGCACAAACACGGCTGTTTTTTATCTGCTGAGCGATTGTCTGTACAGATTCAAAGTCACCAGGCGAGGAAACTGGAAAACCAACTTCCATGATATCAACTCCCATTCTTTCCAAAGCCAGTGCAATTTGGAGTTTTTCGTTCACACACAAACTGGCCTGTAATGCTTGTTCTCCGTCCCGTAAAGTGGTGTCGAAGATAATAACTTGCTGGTTCATATTGTGCTCCTCTCGTGGTTGTTTTTTGCGCCCAGCAGGTAAAAAAAACCCGCGCATGGCGCGGGTTGTTAATGTCTGGTTTGGACCAACTCTGTTTTGAATCAACTCCGTTTTCTGTCCACCAGCATACCGCGCATATCAGATACGATTAGTAGTAGGTTTAATAGACAAATTGAGTGAATCATATTGATCCAACCTTTCAGCAATATTAATGAGTGTTTGTGATTCCGATACTTTTATTGATACGTTATCTTAAAAGTGATGTCAAGAATTCATTTAGGCATATGATTCTTGGTTTTACTTTTCCTGTGGTGATAAATTGAAGTGTTAATCTGTATTTATTTGAAAAGATTTTATTTTATTCTTTTAAGACCCGTTTTGGCTTTAGTGATAAACTCATAATTATATAAAAAATAGCGTATTATACTTATTAATTAAAATTAAGTATTTTCCATGAGGAAAGATGGAAAGCGATTTGTATTTTTCTAAAAAACGTCATCTGTTTTTGACAAAATAGATGTAAATAGGAAGTTATGTTATATATCCTTGAAAAAATAATTTCATAATATAATAACTCTGATAAAATTGTTTAATAATAATAAATCAGTAATTTTATTATGAATTATGTCATTCTTTGATTTATTATCTTATCTAACGAACTAGAGTAAATGGATTGTTAACATGATTGTACTTTTTTGTGAATAAATAATGAGCATCTACATTTTCTACTAATTGAAATTATATATTTTTAACACTAATAAGGGGATGCGCTGGTTAGCTATGCGTATTCAGATTTGTACAAGGACGATTCTTAATTATTTATCATCAAAATGATTAAGGTAATTGATCTCGTTAATAGTAAAAGTCATCGTAATATCTGAGTGATGAATGAAGTATTTCCGATGTTTTGTTATTAGTTGGGGTCATCTGAATGAGTTTAGTGGAGTTAAACAATGGCTGAATACACCTCAGTAACGACAAACCAAAAAGGTCCAAGTGAAATTCATTTACGTAATGTGGATCTAAATCTGTTGACTGTTTTTGATGCGGTTATGCAAATGCAGAATGTAACACGTGCTGCGCAGATATTAGGGATGTCACAACCTGCGGTCAGTAATGCAGTTTCTCGTTTGAAGTTAATGTTCAATGATGAATTATTTGTGCGTTATGGGCGTGGAATACAACCGACAGCAAGAGCTCATCAATTATTTGGCCCTGTCCGTCAGGCATTACAATTGGTATATAATGAGTTACCTGGGGTTGGTTTTGAGCCTGATGGTAGTGACAGGGTTTTTAATCTTTCAATTTGTAGCCCTTTGGATATTAGGCTGGCCGCAAAAATAGTTGAACAGGTAAAACAAAATACGCCGAATCTGGGTGTCACGATTAGATCATATCTGCATGATAATATTGAGCATCAACTCAGATATCAAGAAACTGAGTTTGTCATTAGTTATACGCAGTTGGAACGTACGGACTTTCATCATTATCCGTTATTCAATGATGAATTGGTTTTGGCCGTTTCCAGTAGTCATCCAAGAATTGGAAATAGTATTAGTGAACAGCAATTGTATGAGGAGCATCATGCAGTTGTATCCTTGGATAATGTAGATTCATTCAGTATCCCTTATTATGATGGTGGCGAGTGTTTGCGTTCTGTCGTTTATCAAGGAACTGACTTGAATAGTGTGTTACATATTGTATCTCAAACCTATTTGGTTGCGGTTGCTCCAAGATGGTTGGTTGAACACTACAGCGAACAATTAGCAATAAAAGCTATTTCATTACCGTGGGATAAAGTCAGTCGTCCGTGCTATTTGATTTGGCACGAATCTACAACAAAAGATAAAGGGCATCAGTGGATGAAATCGCTGCTGAGTCAACTCGGTGGAAACTAATTAACTTGGTACTCACTATTGGATAACTGGTAGTGAGTTTTTTTCTTTATCACAAATTTTTCAACTTTTGATAAATATTCTTTTCCTGTTGTTCAGGAATAGGTAGACTGCAAGGAAATAGCTAACACCTGTAAGCTGAAAAGCGAGTAAGTGATGCAAACAGGTATTATTAGAGAATAAAGCCTCTGTTTTTTCTCTGATAAGAAAAATTTTTTCTAACAGGAAAAGAATTGTGATAACTGAAAATTTACACCCTTATCACTTGATAAACCGATTACAGCAACAAATCAAACAATACCCAGAGAGAATAGCTTTTCGTCAATGGTCTCCAGAGGAACAACTCGAATTAAGCTGGAATGACATTGATAAAAAGGCAAAAGCTATTAGCCGGGCGTTGCTGGAGATGGGTATTGATGTACAGGAAAAAATTGGCCTTTTTGCACATAACAGTATGGCGTGGTCTCTGGTAGATATTGCTGTATTACAGCTCAGGGCGGTTACTGTTCCTTTGTATGCAACCAGTAGTCAGGAGCAGGCTGGCTTTATTCTTAATGATGCCGGTATACATATTCTATTTGTTGGTGGACAGGCGCAGTACGATGTTGCTATCACATTGACAGAATGTTGTCCTCAGCTAAGTCATATCATTGTATTGGATGAATCAGTTGATTTGCACGATTGTTCATTAGCACAACATTTATCTGACTTTATGACTGATAATAAATTACAGCATCAGTCTGAGTTAGAAACCCGTATTGTTAACCGCAACCTAGATGATCTTTTTACGCTTATATATACATCTGGTACAACCGGTGAGCCTAAAGGTGTCATGCTTGATTATCGTAGTTTAGCATATCAGTTACATTCACATGACCATATACTGACATTAACTGATCAGGATGTTTCTTTGAGTTTCCTGCCGTTATCCCACGTATTTGAGCGCGCATGGAGCTTTTATGTCATGCATACCGGCGCGCAAAACGTTTATTTGACGGATACTAATTTTGTTCGTCAAGCTATGGCAGCTATTCGTCCAACAGTGATGTGTGCAGTGCCAAGATTTTATGAAAAAATTTATAGTGCGGTTTTTGAAAAGGTTTCTCAGGCGCCTTGGCATCGAAGGAAACTTTTTAATTGGGCGATTAAATGTGGAGAACGTCAGTTTTTGCGTAAGCTGCAAGGTAAAAAAAATTGTCCCTGGTCAACGGCAATGCACCGACTAGCCGATAAATTGGTATTGAGCAAATTGCGTAATATATTGGGTGGCAGAGTCCGTTTTTTACCTGCTGCCGGAGCGCGTTTAGACGAAACCATTATCCTATTTTTCCTTGCTGTTGGTATAAATATCAAATATGGCTATGGCATGACAGAGACTTGTGCCACGGTTTCCTGTTGGGATGAGCAAGGTTACGTGCTTGGTTCTATTGGTACTCCACTGCCAGGTATTGACGTCCGTATCGGTGAAGAAAATGAGATACAGGTGCGCGGTCCAATTGTGATGAAAGGCTATTTCAATAATCAGGAAGAAACCGCTAGGACACTTACTCAAGATGGTTGGTTGCGTACTGGTGATGCGGGTAAATTGGATGAAAATGGTTATTTGTTTATTACCGAGCGCTTAAAAGATTTGATGAAAACATCAAATGGCAAATATATTGCTCCACAAATGATTGAAAGTATTTTGGGGCAAGATCGTTTTATTGAGCATGTCGCGGTTATTGCTGATGCCCGTAAGTTTGTATCCGCTCTTATCGTGCCTTGTTATGATGCCTTGGAAGAGTACGCAAGATCAATCAATCTGAAATATCATGACCGAGTTGAATTATTGAGTAATAGCCACATTATGGCAATGTTTGAACAACGCCTAAAAGAGATGCAGAAGAACTTTGCCCATTTTGATCAGGTCAAGCGTTTCACATTACTGCCGCAACCATTTTCAATGGAAACAGGTGAATTGACTCCAACATTAAAATTACGAAGAAAAATTATTATGCAGCGCTACCATCAAGAAATTGAGTCTATGTATCAGGATTGATTTTCAGGATTTATACCCTTCATCTTTCAAGCGGCTGCTTTGTTGGCTGCGTTCACTTACCCCAGTCACATAGTTATCTATGCTCCTGGGGATGCGTTCACTTGCTGCCGCCCTGCAACTTGAAATCTATTGGGTATATATCAAGTTAGTTAATGCTATTTCCTTAAACTGGTAATTCTTCAAGGAAAGTTCTAGGTGGTATCGCATCATATTTCACTAGGAACTTTCCCAAAGTTCCTTGGTTTTTAAAGATCTCAATATTGGCGAATAAACTGTAGTTCAGCCTTAAAAGTCGTAGATAAATGACATTCCCTGATATCGCTCTGTGATTGTTAAATATCACAGTTTTAATACTTGTCATCTGAAAACTATTCGGCGATTTATGCTATAAAAATGTTATTTTATCTCAGAACAAAAAATTCATATGGTTTCAGGGGCTGGTGCTATTTTTTCTGCTAATTTATAAGGACTTGTTGACTGACAACATTATGTTATTCCTATCAGATAGATTATTTTATTTCTCATTGATTAAGAATAGGATATGAAAAGTATATGTAAAAGAGGACTATAAAAATGAGCTGATAGTATTCTATGCTCGTTTTTATAGTAAATAGAACACATTTTGTATAATTTGGTGAATTAATGAATTTTGATAATTTAGTTATTGTTCATGGTTTTTTAGCAGCCCCTAATAGACATTGGTTTCCTTGGCTTAAATAACTTTTCAAAATAATAGATCACTTGGAGGGAACTCAGTCCGATTTTTGCGATCTGATCAATTGCGAAAAATCCCAAACCCCAACACGGACTGAGTGATGCCTATCATAGCACCTATACCT
>NZ_LJCS01000050.1:0-33899 GCF_001280945.1 Photorhabdus heterorhabditis
GGCATTCAGTTCCGCATAACTGAAAATCTGTTGTTGATATTCTAACGCTGTCGCCTGTGGGGCCTGCTCTGCCTGTTGCTCAAACAGCTGATGAATACATAACGGGTCTGGATAAGATGAATCCGTCTCGTTCCAGGTTTCCAGCAGCAACGTACGCTCAGCCTCAGACAACAAATTAAGCTGCCCGACGGGAATTTCATCACCACACCTTTTCGACCATGCCAACACCTGTAAGTGTTCGCTCATCCGCTGAATCATTTCCCGGCTCAGGCGATTTTCATCGTAGATCCAACGAAAATCCCCCCGCGTATTTATCTGGAACGTCAGCAATTCGCCGGAGACCTCCTGAGCACACGGTTTGTCATCCTGTATCACCGAGATGGCGATCGGCCACGGTTGATGGGTTGTTAATGCCGGAATAGCCCGCAGTGAAGGAGAGCGGGAGAGGAGATCACGACTAAATGTACGATGCTGTGACAGCCGGGCCAGCTCGCTATCAACCCAATCAGCGACCACACGACAAGGCTTATCAAATGCCACCTCAACGACCATGGGTACCACCGGTGCCAAATCTGCCGCCAGATCTTTTACTTCATCCACACACCAGCCGATTTGGAATTTAGTCTGCTGAATCAAGCGCGCAAGATAGATAATAAATACCTGCAACAGTTCCTTTGATGGATTCTCCTCATCGTCTTTTGACAATGGGGACTGCCAGGGACTCATTACCCATCGAGGTTCTGCCTGTTTCTCCATCATTTCAAAAGGTAACTGGAGGGGTTGCAAAGAAGCAAGACGCTCACACCAAAATGATTCACTAGGTGTAAGCATCTGGGGGATATTCCTTTCGCTCCCAGCCTGTTGTGAAATATCATTGGTGCTGGTTATATTTTCCACTGTCTGCGAGAGGTGTTCAACTTTAGGAGCACTTCCCGTTTTAGCCATATTATCTTTCATTTACGACCTCAACGAATCTGTTAGAAATTTAAAAACTGTCATTCTTAACAGTCATCAAAAATGCTTTTCTTTTACTTCTTGATTCCAAAAAATAAAAACGGACACGTCTGACATCAATTCAAGATATTAGATGCCACAGCCCAGCTAACCGCTGCCAATTAACAATTCTTCGACGCTAAATTTCCCTGACAACGGGATAAATAATTCACTTTATCATGCATAATAATAAATTCCATTTTTGTTCCTATTTTTCAGATAAATTCTTGCAGTTTTTATCGTCTGGAGCTGAAATTCCATAGCTAAGAATGGAGATATTAGATGAATTTATTAACCTATGAGGGAAAATATAATCTCAGAATAATAATAATCACATTCGACATTATTTTATAATAATTAAACCATACAACTAATAGCAATATTATTACATTCAATAACATGAAGAAACATTATAAATCACAATTAACTTCAAACATATTATTTCATAATAATAAAACAATGTGACCAGAATATAAACCACCTATACCCAATAGATTTCAAATTGCAGCACGGCGGCAAGTGAACGCATCCCCAGGAGCATAGATAACGATGTGACTGGGGTAAGTGAACGCAGCCAACAAAGAGGCAACTTGAAAGATGAAGGGTATAAATATTAAAATCGTTCTTGAATGCGATTTCTCGGATACCCCGAGACGCTGGCCAGCGCATGGCGCAAGCTGGGAAAATTTTTAATATTATTCAGTTTTCACATACCGCCAAACATATATATTTAGACTATTCTCCGCCGCTTTTTCATTTTTACCACCTCTATTCCATAGGGCTATATTCCTACACACGCGTCATGCTGACTATTTATTCACAAGAATAGCCAGTAATTACACCCAATGGATATTACAAATCATTTAGAATACACAAAACATATTCCAAAGAAAGGTCATAAAATTAAGAACAGTTAAATCGATTCATATCAATATTTAAAAAAATTATTATACCAATATTTTCCGTTAATTATTTATTAAAAATCACCGCCCCAACAATAACTCCAAAGTTAAATATACAATTTGAATAACAAAGCAATCAATAAAATAAACAATAAAACCCCATTTAGATTACACAATAAAAAATAATAACAACAGCAAAAAGACTTGGAAATTAACTCATATGGAGATTATCACCCTCCTTATTTTAATACAAAAAATCCGATATAAAAAATATATACCGGATCATCACAACATCACTAAAGCACTTAATATATCTTAAATTATCAGTATATGAATAATCATATATCTCATTGACATCCCCCCAGAAAAAGGCAATACAGACACCAGCGGATCAATTAATTACAAACTATAATCCCGGTGCTTTCCAAAGTGAAGTTGTTAAACCATGATCAACCAATGTTAACTGATCGGCATATATCGCCTGCCAGTTCTGTTTAGCCTTTTGATATACCTCATAATGTTCAGGATTGGGTTGATATTCGTGTTGCCAACGCACCAACTTTTCCCCTGTAGCACTCATTGCATCATACAACCCAACCCCTACGCCTGCTGCAATTGCACATCCTAAAGCAGTAGACTCTTTGACAATCGGAACCCGCACCGGAAGCCCGGTTACATCAGATAAAATCTGGCTCCATAATTTTCCTTTCGAGCCACCACCAGCAAATACCAGAGAATCCGGTTTCACTGCTGAAAATGCAGAGATTAGATCCAAATTGCAAGCCGAAACAATCGCAGCGTTTTCTTCCAATGCACGGAATAATGTCGCTTTATTACATTTTTCAGGATCAATTGACAGGTTAATAAAGGAAGGTGCTGCATGGTACCAAGCTTTAAACCGCATTACATCAGAGAAAATTGGCATAATGCCGTAAGCGCCAGCCGGCACTCTGGCTGCCATATCTTCCAGTAAGCTATAAGCATCAACACCAAGACGCTCCGCCAGTAATTTCTCTTCCGCGCAAAATGCATCCCTGAACCAGCGCATAGTTAAACCCGTAAAGAAACTGATGGATTCTGCCTGAACCATACCAGGAATAACATGAGGGTTAATCCGTGTATTCATATTCGGGTCAGTTATTGGTGCCGGTAGGTTTACAACCTGCTGCCAGAAAGTACCACCAAGAACAGCCGTCTGGGCGGGTTTTACAACACCTAAACCAAGACAACCAAGTTGAACATCACCGCCGCCCATGATCACCGGTGTTCCAATATTAAGTCCGCATTGAGATGCAGCCTTTTCAGTGACAAAACCTAACAAAGTTCCTGTTTCTTTTACCGGAGAAAGAATATCTGAACGCAGTCCTGCCATCTCAAGAAGGTCAGAACGCCAGTCACGACTGACCAGATCTAGCATTCCTGTTGTACCCGCATTGGAGGGATCTACGGCCAATTCACCACTGAGCATATTCGCCAGCCAATCGCTGATCATCGTTAAAGCTGCGGCTTGACGATAAATATCTGGACGATGATGAGCAAGCCATAAAAGACGAGGCATAGCTCCCAACGCCAACGTTTGGCCTGAACACTGATAAACATCATATTCAAAGGTATTGTTATATAACGCTTTCAATTCACCCACTTCATGGCTGGAGCGTGCATCCACATTGGCACAGGCCCAAATCGGTTCACCACTACGGTTATAAAGAACAATACCTTCCCGCATAGAACAGGACGCAACACCTTGAATAGCGCTGGCAGGTAATTCTGCTTTTTTCAGCGCCTGGCGGATACACTGACAAGCCAGCTGCCAGTTCATCACTAAATCAAATTCCATTGAGCCGGGTACATCAGGTACAGGCTGATGTACCCACTCAGCCTGCCCTGCGGCTATTTGATTCCCTTCAAGATCAAATATTACTGCACGAACACTCCCTGTCCCTGCATCAAGCGCCATCAGATATTTTCCTGATGGATTAGCACTACGGCGTTGATTCATGATGCTATCCTCAGTTTAATTATTTTCTGAACCTCTAGCCTTACCTTAAATTTTTGACTTATTCACGGATAGATTGAGTACATGGTCAGTGTCATTGTAATAAATTCAGCATCGCCCTAGCGGTCTGCTCTTCAGTCACCAATGCATTGATATATTGACCGTTAAGTGCTGCAATAATGGCTTCCGCTTTATCCTCACCTCCCGCAACACCAATAACTGTTGGAATCGTTTTCAGTTCCGGCATGGAGGTACCTATAAGCTCATGATGAATCTGCATATCTTCCACCAACTCACCATCTGCTTGCATAAAATAGCCGAGGATATCGCCGACAGCCCCTTTTCGGGCAAACATCAGTTGTTCACCACCGCTGATATAGCCAGAACGCATAATTGTCGCTTGCTGTTTCTGATTAATGGCACCGATACCAACGATAGCAATATCAGCCGCACCCGCTGCCAACAAAACATCACGGACACTACTCTCCTGACGGAATGTTTCAGCGACTTGGGCGGTCGAAGCACGTAATGGTGCGGGAATAATACTTATTGGACAGGCTGCATCCAGTTGGCCAATTCCAGTCATATAAGGACCGACACCACCGGACAGCGTTACCAGCCTAATTTGCTGTGATGAGATAAAACCACTTAAATGTTGTAACGTGCACATGGTAGTTTCACCAAATCCCACCGCCAGTAATTGCTGTGGTTCAATCAGCGCCATCAGTAGATGTGCGGCACCAATTCCCAATCTGGCACTAAGATTCATATCAGCCAGTGCGGGTAAAACACGCACTTGTTTCAGAGAAAAATGTTTTTGCAAAGTATCTTCCAGCGCCAGACAACCCTCATAGCGAGAGTTAATCTGTACTCGAATAACACCTGACTGCCGCCCCTTTTCCAGTAATCTGGAAACTTTTAACCGACTCAGACCAAGCAGATCACCGATATCCCCCTGTGTCAGGCCATCGTGATAGTAAAACCATGCAATACGCGCAAGTAGCTCTTCTTCACTCATGCTATTACCCGGATAGGTGTCCTCAGACAGCATCTGTTTCTCTTTGGCTGATTTTTCTTTTGCTAATTTTATCGACATAACCACTTTCTTTTTATCCGCACTCCACAGATAAGCATTAAAACGCATTACACGCCAGAGTCTTACCGTACAATTTGAACATAATACAACGCAGATCAAATTTTTTCATAAATTGTGATCTAAATAGTGCTAAATTCGGAATACAACAGCTACCATATTGAACAATTGTTTTTTATAAAAAAATATGTTCATTCAAAATTGTTATTTTGCCTGAACGGGTAATTTTCATCAAAGCAACATCAATCAATACGATTTCTAATTCTATTGTCCGGCAATCTCCGCCATTCGTGGTTGCTGGCCCAGTGTAAGCTAGTTAGGAGAAGAAAAATGGCAGATTTAGACGATATTAAAGACGGTAAAGATTTTGGTGTTGATGTTCCACAGAAGAATAGTCTGTTTGAACTGAAAGGCTGTGGCGCACTTGATTGGGGAATGCAATCACGACTATCACGGATTTTCAATCCCAAAACCAACCGAACTGTTATGTTGGCTTTCGACCACGGTTATTTCCAAGGACCAACAACTGGTCTTGAACGCATTGATATTAATATTGCCCCCCTATTTCCTCATACCGATGTATTAATGTGTACGCGCGGTATTCTGCGTAGTCAGGTTCCACCGGCAACTAATAAACCTGTAGTCTTGCGCGCTTCTGGTGCCAATTCTATCCTGACGGAACTGTCCAATGAAGCGGTCGCGGTTACGATGGAAGATGCCTTGCGTCTGAATGTTTGTGCGGTAGCGGCTCAGGTATATATCGGCTCTGAGCATGAACATCAATCAATCAAGAATATTATTAAGTTAGTCGATCAAGGAATGCGTTACGGTATGCCAACTATGGCGGTAACCGGTGTTGGTAAAGATATGGTTCGGGATCAACGTTATTTTTCTCTGGCGACTCGTATTGCTGCCGAAATGGGCGCGCAAATTATCAAAACTTACTATGTCGATACTGGCTTTGAACGTATTGCTAGCGGATGCCCAGTTCCTATTGTGATTGCTGGTGGTAAAAAACTCCCAGAAAAAGAGGCGCTGGAGATGTGTTATCAGGCAATTGATCAAGGCGCCGCCGGTGTTGATATGGGTCGTAACATTTTCCAATCCGAAGCACCGGTTGCCATGTTAAAAGCCGTTCAAGCCGTAGTACATCAGAATGAAAGTGCCAGCAAAGCTTATGAGTTGTTTTTAAGTGAAAAAGAATAAGGGGGATTAAGATGCACGTAACTTTAGTTGAAATTAATATTAAACAAGACAAATTAGATAAATTTCTTGAAATTTTCCGCTTAAATCATCTGGGTTCAATTGAGGAAGAAGGCAATCTTCGTTTTGATGTACTACGGGATGAAAATATTCCAACCCGTTTCTATATTTATGAAGCCTATGTTGATGAAAAAGCGGCTAATGAACACAAGAAAACATCTCATTATCTGAAATGTGTTGAAGAGCTTGATTCTCTGATGTCTGAACCAAGGAAGAAAACGACATTTATTGGTGTAATGCCGGAATAACATCAATAAGGCGCCTCAATATAACGATAAAATACAACATTGTTTAAATAATTAAATTGCCCGGGACAGAACATCTTGCCCGGGAATTCTACTCTCACGCTAATTTTAATTTCCCACAACTAAGAATAACAAGCAGAATACCCTGAAGTTTTATTACCAAATTAAACCGCCTATACATCAGGTCATTTTATTCAATACGAAAAGGTAGATTAAATCTGACAATTAATACCAATACAACGAAATAACTAATCATCAAGATCATCACTGCCTATATTTATCGGCACCATACAATGCCCCCGTTGCTTTTATCGGACTAAACCGGCCCGAGCCATAACCGGGATTAAACTGAGTAGCAGAAAATGCCTCATGATGAAGACGATAAATACGCTTTCCTGCTTTCCAGACACAATAATTACTTATATTCAATCTTTCTGGAAGTTCTGGAGTTTTTTGTAATTCCTGATCTTTCCTCTTAACCATGAACACCCTTTTCCAATTCACCTTTAGCTGCAATAAGTACTTGCTCTGGCATTGTTTTCAGGACTTCTTTGGGTTTTTTATTACCTAACCAACTATTATTTGAACCAAACCAAACAGCCAATCCCCAAGAGGTCTTTTTATCACCAAATAATGTGATTATTTTCTTAACAATATCAAGGGGCTTAAAATCTTCATTCAAGGCATATTGAGGAAAATAATCTTTACCATCAACCGTAATCGCAAAAATCTTATTACTGTTTTTCCATCTGTTTGGCCCCGCACTCTTATTACTAGATTTAAATCCATACCCATCTGAAATAGCCGTTGAGGTTAACCAGGTTGAATCTGACAGAATCAATTCCTTTAACGCTTTTCGACGTGCTAAGAAGCGAGCATCACGATCCTGCTTATGTTCAGATGACAGCCGCCTAACAGAATTATCTTCTGTTATCTTATTGGATACTTCCTTTTTGGGGTTAATCTCTGGTTCTACTTTTTTCTGCTTCACTCTCTTACTGGTCTTAAGTACAGGGGAAATATCATCTGTTTTTGAACTCACAAAACATAATGTTGAATTATGATCATCACAAATAGCAATAGAATTCACCGTTGCAACTGCGGCGTTTACTGCAACATATAAAGCTTTACCATATTCAGTGTTACCAGCTATGTTGCTATCCAATTTGATAACTAAATATTCAGCATCTTTATCAATCTTACGATCGATCAGTTCATGTCTCGATTTCCACCGATTTCTTCACCTCAGCAGATGAATATATTCTGGTTGCCATAGTATATCTTCTCATAACAGCATATGGATATATTCAATATATAGGATATATAATGACTAGTCACTATAGCACCAATAATAAATATTGTTGTTACTTTATAACACTTATGTGCTGACAAATGCTTATTCAAAAGGAGGAGTATTCACTGCCGTGAGTAAGAAAGGAATTTAAGAACAGAAGCAGTAAGCTCCACCGTTTGGGAGCTTGGTTATTCAACTAAAACAGATAACTAAATCAATCAATTTTTTTACTAATAGTAATTCCATCGAAATCATTATTACGAGTTAGCCACAGAGAAAGTGCTTTTAACGAATCAGATGTAAATTCATCACAACGAATCGTGATCTCCTCCGGTGTCAACCAACATACATCATCAATTTCTGCTGCCTGTAAAGCAAACGGGCCATGGCTGATACAACTGAATAATGCGCCATAAACACGGCAATTCTCTTCTTCATAATAAAAACTACCATGCTCGGCAAAAGGAACGCCTGCAATCCCCAGCTCTTCTTCTGCCTCTCGCCGGGCTGAATCCAACATATTTTCCCCCATCAGCACAACACCACCTGCGGTCGCATCCAGTTTTCCCGGGTAAAAATCTTTAGTTTCTGTACGATGCTGAACCAAAATTTTCCCCATGCCATTATGAACGACGATATAAGTGGCACGGTGCCGTAAACGTTGGGCTCGCATCTGTTGACGTGTAGCCTGGGCAATGACTTCATTATTTCCATTAACGATATCGATCCACTCAATACCCACTGTATTCTCTTGTTCCATCTGCAAAAAACCTTTTTTTATTAGCAAGAAATCGCAAATCTATAGAATGATTAATCTACCCAAAATAACCAAATTGATAGGACTACAAGACGGTATTCGTTTCGGACGATTCATGCAACCTTTTAACTTAACCTGAAATAGAACATCTGAGGAACTATACCCGTTATCTTTCAAATTGCCTCTTTGTTGGCTGCACTCACCCCGGTCACATAGTTATCTATGTTATCTATGCTCCCGGGGATTCGCTCCCTTACCGTCGCGATCCATCTTGAAGTCTATTGGGTATAGTCACCTTCAACATATTGGTTTCATCCAGTAACTGAAATATTCTTACGGAGCTATTTTACTCTTGCATTTTATAAGATCTCATATTTACACTACATTGTTTTCTTATTATTTACGACATCCAATCTTCACCAATTAGTACAAAATTATCCGTATAACGTTTTAAAGCCAAACTCCCCCATTTATTTTTTTTAGTATTAATAAGAGCCTGATTTAATTTATCATCCATATGTAAGAACAACATATTACGTTGCCGAATATCAGGAACAATATCATCCCGCTCTTTCATTGTTCTTTCAAATAACCGCATTTTATCCCGGTAAAAATGATATTTCTTCGGTTCAGCCAACTCTGCAATTCGGTCGCCAATGTAATGAATATATTTAAGCATACGGTGATCAGGCACACTCAAGGCATCTTTTAAAGTCGGGTTTTCATTACGTGGAAACCATTTATTCCTATCAGTATCACTGATATGTTTAAAAAATTCTTTCTGAATCTCTAATGCTGCCTTCATATCACTTTCTGTTTCATGGTTCAGCGCCGGAATTAAATACAATTTTACTTCAACCGGTAATGTGGCTTTGAGCCGTATATAGTGACTTGAATCTCTCTCTTCCACCCGTTCAATAATCAGATTGGCTTTATAAAAGTGAACTATTTTTCCATGATGCAAGAAAACTTCATTACCTTTTGTCAAGCCCAATAATTCAATAGTACTAAATAGATAGCCCAGCGGCCCCCAATAGTTATAAAGCCAGTTATCAAGGTCTTTTTCCGGAGGCGCGGATGGAACCAGGTCATTTTCATTCACATGACGGTAATGCGTGATACCTTCCAGTTCCTCTACCGCACTACGGGTTAATGTTCGCGGCATTCCATAACTATACAAACAAGGATGATATTTTTTCAGTTGTGCGCTATGCAATAATCCCAATGCACCTCCCAAGCTATGCCCACAAATAAATAAATTTCGGTTTTTAGACAAGTCACTGATTTCATCAAATACACTTTTATTATCAGAATCAGCAGATTTTAACTTGCTAATAAGACTAAATGCCTCCCAAAAACCCCTATGAACTTTGCCATTCTCGATAAAACCACTGCATACACCACCTTCACCACACCCCAATGGCACGGGCTGGTACATAATATCAGTGATAGCATCATTGATACTGGCTGTCCCTCGCCAACTAACAATAATATCTTGTTGATTAGCTGCATAAAATAACTCAGTATCTCCGAATAAGCTCACACTCGCTTTTGAGTCAATAAATACAACATCAGTATAACGTTCACGAAATGGCACATCATAAGCAATAGGAGAACGCGCTATTTTTTCTACTTTATTGGGCAATTGGGATATATCCAACATCTGCCGGTTAAAAAAATGAGTGATAGAACCTGCTACACTAGCATTATCATCAGAATATGCCAGCACCCCCATTAACGCTAAATTATAAGCATTCACCAAAGTGTAATCTGTCTGGTGATGTAATAATAACGCCCAAGCCCGAAACGGGCACACTTCCAGAACATATCGGCAACTAATCGCATAAACGCAAAAACCTTCCGGTACTGGGTTAGGGAAATGGTAATGCGGCGGTTTATTTTCTTTCCATTTATCGATCACAGGCAAGCCATCACTTATTTGACCAATCGTCACATAACGATATTGGTGGCCTTCTACTTCCGCTTTCGGTTTAACTACCGATGCTCTGATATCACGCTTCTCTCGTAATGGTCTCTGTTCCATTTCATCAGCCAATGGCTGAGCACTGATATACAATATTACTGGGTAAAGTGGCAGATTTTCTTCCCTGAGCAATCCTTGATCATTAGTCACACCTTTACGTTCATTACTTGGCACTCCCTGACTTATCAGACGATAAGGCATATTAACTAACGGATTACCTTGTTCATCAACTAATTGGAATTCCACCCAATGTTCTATTATCTCTTCACTATCAATAGCGTCTCGCAGGCATAATTTGCTCATAATTGTTGTTTTCCTTTTTTTATTTTTAAATATTAATTCAACGCTTATTATCAAACTGACACTAATAATAGTGAAAGATAAAATTAATTCACTCAAGCATGCAATTGCAATAAAATTCAACAAATGCAAAACGAATATAATTATGAAAAATCCAAGAACAAAAGAATGAAAAATTAGGAATAATCCAAGTTATTGAATTACTTTACCTCATAAATTTATAATCTGAAAAAATAAAAAAACCATCATTAACCAATCGGATAAAAAATTATCAACACCATAAAACAACACATTGAATAACATATAAAAACATTCATTCATCTAACTTTCGCAACAAGCCGTTAAATTTTATTTTTGATGGATTAAATAATAAAAGATTCTATTTTAGATCAACAAAAGGAACGATAAAGAGGTTAATGATAACATACAAATATATTATTCATGCAAATATCACATCAATTACTTATACTCAATAGATTTCAAGATGCATCGCGACGGCGAGGAAGCGAATCCCCGGGAGCATAGATAACTATGTCATAGAGAACTCTGTGACCGGGGTGAGTGAATGCAGCCAACAAAGAGGCAACTTGAAAGATAACAGGTATATTACATGCTGCATAACCTAATGATAATGTGTAATACAATTTTACGTTCTATCGGAGGCTCTATGATCGATCTGTACTATGCACCAACGCCAAATGGTCACAAAATCACACTCTTCCTTGAAGAAGCTGGCCTTCCCTATAATCTCCATCGGATTGATATTAGTGCGGGGGATCAATTCAAACCTGAATTTCTTGCAATTTCTCCTAATAACAAGATTCCGGCTATTATTGATCAGCAGCCAGCCGATGGCAGCAAGCCTGTTACCATTTTTGAATCCGGCGCCATCCTTATTTATCTTGCTGAAAAAACGGGGAGATTGCTTAGCAAAGATATGCATGAACGCATTCAAAGCCTACAATGGCTGTTCTGGCAAGTTGGCGGTTTCGGCCCAATGTTGGGGCAAAATCACCATTTTAATCGTTTCGCACCTGAAAAAGTGCCTTACGCGATTAACCGTTATCAGGAAGAAACAAAACGCCTGTATAAGGTTCTGAATGCCCAATTGGAAAAAAACCCCTATCTGGGTGGTCAGGAATACAGCATTGCTGATATCGCAACTTATCCGTGGGCGCGTTCCCATGAATATCAAAATATTGATCTGGATGATTATCCAGCAGTCAAAAAATGGTTTGATATTATCAGTCAACGTCCCGCCACTCAGACAGCATACAACAAAGCCTAATTCTGTTTGCGGGGTAATTATTTCCCCGCAAAACTTGATCACGTTAACAGATAGCCGTATCTTTAACCATCAGCCCTTACATCCCTGCTATAGTTTTTTATATCAACTTTAGGTTACAGGAGTGGCTATGCGTATTTTAATCACCGGAGGAACAGGGCTAATTGGTAGCCGCTTGGTTTACCAGCTTCTTTCCCTATCTCATTCCATTACCATTCTGAGCCGTTCACCTCAGAAAGTTTATTCTCTGTTCTGTAAACAGGCTGAATGTTGGACCAGTCTGAAAGATAAAACAGATCTCAACGATTTTGATGCTGTTATTAATCTTGCTGGTGAACCCATAGCAAACAAGCCCTGGACTCCAACTCAAAAAGAGAAACTGTGCCAAAGTCGCTGGGAATTAACAGAACATATCAGCCAGCTAATTAATGCCAGTCAAACACCACCAGAGGTATTTATTTCCGGCTCTGCCGTAGGCTATTACGGAGATCAAAATCAAGCCGTTGTTACAGAAAATGATCCACCCAATGATGAATTTACTCATCAACTCTGTAAACGCTGGGAACAACTTGCATTACAGGCTGCTAGTGATAAAACCCGTGTTTGTCTTTTGCGTACTGGCGTTGTACTGGCAAAAAATGGTGGAGTACTGAAAAAAATGTTACCCCTTTTTCGTCTTGGGCTTGGCGGCCCTATGGGTAGCGGAAAACAGTATCTCCCTTGGATTCATATTGATGATATGGTGAATGGCATCTATTACCTGCTGATGACTCCCGAATTAAGCGGCCCTTTTAATATGACTGCCCCTTACCCAGTACATAATGATCAGTTTGCCGCAACACTGGCGGAAGTGCTGAAACGCCCTGCAATTATCCGGATACCTGCTTTCGTGCTGAAATTACTGATGGGAGAGGCTGCGGTATTAACACTGAGCGGACAACAGGCAATACCACATAAATTAGAGCAGGCGGGATTTGGCTTCCGCTATTTTCAGCTAAAAGAAGCTTTTGAAAATCTACTTAATATTAAATCTCAACACCTTTAGCCCCCTGCCAACGGGTGAATAGATCATGAGGTAACTCAATATCAAACTGATCGAGTACTCGATTAACCGTCTGATCAATAATATCCTGAATTTGTTTAGGCTGATGATAAAACGCAGGAACTGGCGGCATAATTACAGCGCCAATTTCTGCGGCCTGAGTCATCAGCCGGAGATGCCCTAAATGCAATGGCGTTTCTCTCACACCGAGCACCAACTTACGACCTTCTTTCAATACAACATCTGCTGCTCTGGTCACTAATCCATCAGTATAACTGTGGACAATGCCTGAAAGAGTTTTCATTGAGCATGGTAAAATGACCATGCCCAACGTTTTGAACGAACCTGAAGAAATAGCAGCGGCTATGTCTCTATTGTCATACACAACATCAGCCAGCGCCTGAACATCCCGTAAACCATAATTTGTTTCAAGCGCCAGCGTTTGACGAGCGGACTGACTAATGACCAGATGTGTTTCTACATTTTCAACTGGTTGTAAAACTTGCAGTAGCCTGACGCCATAAATAGCTCCACTTGCTCCCGTAAGCCCCACTATCAATCTTTTCATTTTTTCCTCATGCTGACACCGGGCTGCTATTTAAATCCAAAGGTAATCAACCTTCATTATAGATATCCAGGTTTTCAATTTCATTCTGATTATTCAGTTCCTTTTCATCGTCTTTACGCAGATTTTCCAGATAATAAAGGTAAGTCTGGTCAATATCTTTGGTGACATAAATACCATTGAAAACTGAACATTCAAACTCTTCAATATCCGGATTTTCTTCACGAACAGCCGCAACCAAATCAGTTAAATCCTGGAATATCAACGCATCAGCACCAATAAACTGACGAATTTCATCAACCTCACGCCCATGAGCGATCAGTTCATTTGCACTCGGCATATCAATGCCATAAACATTTGGAAAACGCACTTCCGGCGCTGCCGAAGCAAGATAAACCTTCTTCGCTCCTGCTTCACGAGCCATTTCAACAATCTGTTCCGACGTTGTACCACGAACGATAGAATCATCCACCAATAAGACATTTTTATCACGGAATTCTGCACGATTGGCATTCAGTTTACGACGGACTGACTTCCGACGCTCCTGTTGCCCAGGCATGATAAATGTACGACCAACATAACGGTTTTTCACAAATCCCTGGCGATAGGGTTTACCCAGTATACGGGCAATTTCCAGAGCGATATCACAAGAAGTTTCAGGAATTGGGACAACCACATCAATATGCAAATCTTCCCATTCACGGGCAATTTTTGCCCCCAGCTTCTGTCCCATGCGCACACGGGCATTATAAACCGAAATCTTATCAATAAAAGAGTCTGGCCGAGCTAAATAGACAAATTCAAACAAACATGGAGTTAAAGAAGGGTTTTCAGCACATTGACGGGTAAATAACTGACCTTTCTCTGTAATATAAACCGCTTCACCTGATGCAACATCCCGCAAGAATTCAAAACCTAGCGTATCCAATGCAACACTTTCAGAAGCAATCATATATTCATTGCGGCCATCATCCAAAGTACGCTTGCCTAAAACCAATGGACGAATACCATGCGGATCGCGGAAAGCAACCAATCCATGTCCAATAATCATCGCAATACAGGCATAAGCGCCACTCACTTGCTTATGCAATGCCGCTACCGCAGCGAAAATATTATCAGGCTCCAATGGGTAATGCTGAAAATGCCCCAATTCATTAGCAAAAACATTGAGCAAAATTTCAGAGTCTGACGTGGTATTCACATGGCGACGGGCATTTTCAAACAGTTTTTTCTTTAACTCATGAGCATTAGTCAAATTACCATTGTGTGTCAATGTGATACCAAATGGAGAATTGACATAAAATGGCTGAGCTTCCGATGCACTAGAGCTGCCAGCTGTCGGATAGCGTACATGACCAATCCCAATTGTTCCCTGTAAACGCAGCATATGCCGAGCTTCAAACACATCTCTCACTAAACCATTAGCTTTGCGTAAACGGAACCCATTGTTACCATCAATAGTTGCAATGCCAGCAGCATCTTGCCCACGGTGCTGAAGCACCGTCAGCGCATCATAAATCGACTGGTTAACCGGTGTAAAACCAACGATACCAACAATACCGCACATGTAGTTTTTCCTCATCAGCCAAGCGGAGAGGTATATTTCTCCGGCAGGAAACTTGACGCATTTTGCAGGTAGTCAAAGAACCACCTGATAATATGACTGAACTGTGGGATCAATTGTGATTGTTTCCAATCCTCACTTTGAGCAAATGGTGTGAATGTATCCAGAAAAAATAGAATAGCCGCGACAATCAGCACACCACGCAACGCCCCAAAGCAGATCCCCAGCACCCGATCAGTACCTGACAATCCAGTCCGTTGCACAAGAGAACCTATCACATAGTTCACCACAGAACCGACAATCAAAGTAGCAACAAACAAAACCGCAATAGCAATTCCGTTACGCACCAACTCATCTTCAAAACGGGTAAAATAAGCCGCTAAGTAAATGTAGAAGTGACTTGCTACAAAGAAAGCACATCCCCAAGTGACCAGTGACAAAGCTTCTCGAATAAACCCACGAATCAGGCTAACCAATGCCGAGAAGCCAATAATGGCAATAATAACGTAATCAATCCAGACCATGTTTTAAATCCCAAATAGGCACCCCGGCATCCGTTTCGGGCGCATTCTAACAGAAAACGAAAACGTTTGCGTAGCAGATTTCCTGTTCCACTGAAAATAATTAGCGGCGATATGGAGAAATCATCATCGCCGCAGTCACCTAATATTTACTGCTTGATTTCATGATGGTTACCCACTCATCACATAAGCAATGACAGCCTTATTACGGCTTATAACCTCTTACCTGCCCTTGTAACCCGGTCAGACTTTTCAAGTCTGATAACGCCGATTCGAGTTGTTGCCTGGAAACATTTGGACCAACATATATTCTGGTCAACTGCCCCTGAACTGGAGACGAAGGAACAGTATAGACTTGATAGCCAGACAGACGCAGTCTAGCGACTATTTCATCTACCTTTCCTGCATTTTTCAAAGCACCAAGTTGTACGATATAAGCTTGTCCCTGCGGTGCTTTTTCAACTGGCTTCGTTTCAATTTTTGACTCTGGTTTAACCTCTAATTTGGCTTTAGGCTCCGGTGACACTAGCGGTTTAGGATCTGTTTTTTGCTCAGGCTTACTCTGTAGTTTAGGTTTCACTTCTGGCTGAACAGCCGGAGGGGTTATCGGCGCTGGCTGTGGCGGAACCGTTACCAGCGGTATTTCCGGTTGTTCTAACGTTTCTGGCAGCAATACCTCTGTCTCATCCTCCAGAGGGACTGATAATATTGTTGAATTAAGGGGAGAAATAGATTCAATCTCCTGCTCATCCCCAGGCTTAGGAACCAAGGGAATTGATGCAAACTTATCTTCGTTGTATTTCTTATTACCGTCCAACAACACAGGTAGCACTATGACCCCTAGTGCTACCAATACAATTGTACCGACCAAACGATTCTGAAATTTACTTGCCACTTCCCTTCTCCCTATCCAGAGCCTCCATGACATGCGCGACCGTGTGGAATGAACCACAAACTACAACGATATCCTGTTCATCAGCATCTGCCATTGCCTGATACCAAGCACTTTCCACATCAGTGAATACCTGCGGTTGTTTAAGATGCAGAGCCAGTGTCTGTGCATCCGCACCACGCAATTCAGTCAAAGGAGCGCAATACCACTCATCAATTTGCTGTGATAGGCAAGCCAGTGTGCCGGCGATATCTTTATCACCAAGCATACCCACTACACCAAGAATTTTACTATCTGGTTGACGGGGCAAAAGAGCCAGTTTCTGTACCAAATAAGCCGCAGCATGTGGGTTATGTGCCACATCCAAAATTAACAATGGATGTTCGCGAACTATTTGGAAACGCCCTGGCAACTGTGCATTTTGCAGCCCTTGATGAATTGCCCGCTCATTAATAGCCTGACTGACTTTATCATCCTGTCGCAATAGACAACAAATCACTCCCAGCGCAGTTGCTGCATTCATCAAAGGCACATTCGGTAAAGGCAGATTACTCAGTAGCATATCATCAGATTGCCAGCACCAACTTTTCTCCTGTTTGGAAAATCGCCAGTCAGTACCACAACAGAATAGCTTAGCGCCTAATTCACCAGCGACTTCCGCAATAGAAGATGGCATATCCGGTTCACCAACCACGGCAAAATGATCTTTACGGAAAATACCCGCTTTCTCATAGCCAATATGCTCACGGTCTGCTCCTAACCAATCAGTATGATCGAGAGCAATGCTGGTAATAGCTGCAATATCAGCATCCACAATATTTGTCGCATCTAAGCGGCCACCTAAACCCACCTCTAAAATGACAACATCCAGACAAGCTTCTTTAAACAATTGCAAGGCTGCTAATGTGCCATATTCAAAATAAGTCAGTGAAATCTCCCCACGGCGGGATTCGATATCTGCAAATACACGGCAAAATGCCTGTTCAGGCAACTCCTTACCCTGAATACGTACCCTTTCGGTATAACATACAAGATGAGGAGAACTGTAAACACCCACTCGCAATCCAGCCGCTAGCAGAACAGATTCGATAGTGCAACAAGTGGTACCTTTACCGTTAGTGCCAGATACTGTGATTATCTTAGGTGCAGGATTCACCAGTTCCAGGATTCGGGCAAGTTTCCCCACACGCTCAAGCCCCATATCAATGGCTTTAGTATGCAGGCTTCCAAGATAGGAAAGCCACGTCGTCAATGACGACGTGGCTTGAGGAATTTGCAAAGTGTCAGACATCTTCTTTATTAGTACTTATTTGAATATCCGCATCAACATCAGCGGGTTCTGCCACAAATTCAGCAACAATCGGCTGAGCGCCTGGTTGCGGCTGATGAGTCAGTTTAGAAAGCAAACTGGCAAGAGTATTACGCATTTCAGGACGACGAACAATCATGTCAATTGCGCCTTTTTCCAACAAAAACTCGCTGCGCTGGAAACCTGGCGGCAATTTCTCACGTACTGTCTGCTCAATAACACGAGGCCCCGCAAAACCAATTAATGCTTTTGGTTCAGCAATATTAATATCCCCCAACATTGCCAAACTCGCTGAAACCCCTCCCATTGTCGGATCGGTCATCACAGAAATGTAAGGCAAACCACGTTCCTGCAATTTTGCCAGAGCAGCACTGGTTTTTGCCATCTGCATCAGTGACATCAACGCTTCTTGCATACGAGCGCCGCCACTGGAAGAGAAACAAACCAGAGGACAATCATCTTCCAACGCCTGTTCTACTGCGCGGACAAAACGGGCACCAACAACAGAAGCCATTGAACCGCCCATAAATGCAAATTCAAAGGCAGCTGCAACAACTGGCATACCATCCAAGGTACCTTTCATCACGACCAGAGCATCTTTCTCTTGCGTTTGTTTCTGTGCTGCTGATATGCGGTCTTTATACTTCTTAGAATCACGGAATTTTAAAATGTCTTTCGGTTCTAATTCGCCACCTAATTCAGTTGTTGTTCCTTCATCAAGAAAAGTCTCCAACCGGGTACGTGCTGAAATACGCATGTGATGATCACATTTAGGACAAACCTCAAGATTGCGCTCTAACTCAGCACGGTAGAGCACCTGACTGCAACTATCACATTTAGTCCAAACCCCTTCAGGAATATTTGCCTTACGGGTTTGGGTAATGTTGCTTTTATTAAGAATTTTTTCAATCCAGCTCATTAATGATCTTTCCGTCTGAATCTGGCTTATGCCAGTTTTGTTATTGTGTGCCATTAAACCACAATGCTATTACAGTGTGGATAAAAAACTGCTCAAACCTGTTACGAGTTATTCGCTTTCTGTTTTGCCACCGCACGACGATGACGCCAAATTTCAATTACACCCGGCAAGATTGAGATAAAGATGATAGCGACAATCAACAGTTTCAAATTCTGTTGTACCACTGGCATATCACCGAATATATAACCAGAATAGGTGAATAAAAGCACCCAAACCAGTGCGCCAATCACGTTGTAAGCAGCAAAATGACGATAAGACATTTTACCCATGCCAGCAACGAATGGCACAAATGTTCTGATGATCGGTACAAATCGCGCTAAAATAATTGCTTTCCCACCATGTTTTTCATAAAACTCATGCGCTTTTTCTAGATAACTACGGCGGAAAATTTTTGAATCCGGATTTGTAAACAACCTCTCACCAAAAATGCGGCCAATAGCATAATTCACCGCATCACCAATAATGGCCGCAGTAATCATCAACGCTACCATGACGTGCACATTTAGATCGTTTGAATCTAAAGCAGCTAAAGCACCCGCAACAAATAAAAGTGAATCTCCCGGCAGGAACGGAGTGACAACTAATCCTGTTTCACAAAACAAAATCAAGAACAGAATGCCATACACCCAGTTACCATATTGTGCGACAAGTTCAGCCAAATGAATATCAATATGGAGAATAAAATCAATGATAAACTTAGTAAAATCAAATAAATGAGTAAAAAATTCCATAATATTCTCCGTTATACCAAAACATCCATGTCGGCAACTAAAAACGTTAAATCAAATCATCTGCCAGAAACAGAGGCCCTATAACAGATTCCGGCAAGTCAAACTGCGGATAATCAACGGCAACTAAATATAATCCTGCCGATTTTGCCGTCGCAGCCGCTTTCGTCCGGTCTTTTAAAACAAGCAACTGGGCCATCCAGTTAATATCCTGATTACCACAACCAATCTCCATCAAACTCCCAGCAATATTACGTACCATATGGTGTACAAAAGCATTGGCTTTAATATCCATTACCACGTAATGCCCATGACGGCTGACATTAATATGCATCACATTACGCCAAGGAGTTTTGGATTGGCACTGAACGGCACGGAAAGAGGTAAAATCATTTTCACCCAACAAACACTGCGCTGCCTGATGCATCCGTTTTTCATCCAGTGGATAGTGAAAGTGTGTCACTCCACTAGCCAACACTGCCGGACGATAACGATGATTAAAAATAATGTAACGATACCGCCGGGCTGTAGCACTGAAACGGGCATGAAAATCCTCATCCACTATTTTCACCCAACGAACAGCAATATCCGGTGGTAAATGTGCGTTCACGCCCATAGTCCATGCTGCATCCTTGCGCTGGGCAGACGTTTCAAAATGAACGACCTGTCCTGTTGCATGTACTCCAGCATCAGTTCGACCGGCACAAAATACTGATATAGGTTCATTGGCGACTTTTGATAATGCCTGCTCAAGGCACTCCTGAACACTTTTCACTTCCTGCTGGCGCTGCCAGCCATAATACTGGCTGCCATCGTACTCAACTCCCAACGCAATTTTCATTTTTGAACCTGGCACAGATTCTGTTTGTTCTGTACCAAACATCAGTAAAATTGCTCCTGCATCAGTTTTTCGGCTGTCTCGATAGCCATCAACGCGCCACCAAAACGGATATTGTCGGCTACAGACCAGAACTGCAATACTTCTGGCATTCCGTAATCATTGCGCAAGCAACCAATACTCAACAAATCATTACCAGACGCTTCTGTCACCGGTGTTGGATAATCACCTTCATCTGAGACATTAATATCAACTATCCGTTCCAGTTCCTCGCGGGCTTCTTCCACACCAACCGGACGTAATGTTTCCAAATGGACTACCTGAACATTGCCATAAAAAACAGAAGATTGGACACAACTGACTGAAATCGGTAATCCCTCATCCTGTAAAACCTTGCGCACCTGATCTACAAGACGGCGCTCTTCACTCACTGAGCCTTCAGCATCCGTCAGCAACGGCAAAAGATTAAACGCCAATTGTTTGCTGAATCGGCCCGGCTCTGATGGAATACCATTTAGTAAACGAGCACTCTGTCCAGCTAATTCATCAACTGCCGCTTTACCGTGAATAGAAACAGAGAACAGATTAGTCAAATGCAAACGTGCAATTCCAGCCGCATCAACCAGTGGTTTTATCGCTGTCAGTACCTGACTGGTCATACTATCTGCCAAAGCAATAATATTACGATTGCGATAATCTGCCAAAGCATGAGGGTTAACACCTGGAACAACCAAAGGCACATCCGGTTCCATAGCAAATAATCCACTGCTATCAATGACCAAACAGCCTTCTTCCGCAGCTTTTTCAGCATATTGTGCCGTAGCTTCCATTCCAGCCACAAAAAAAGCGAGCTGTACCTGCGACCAATCAAAATCAGCGGCATCACGGACAATTAAATTTTTACCATTAAAACGCAAATTTTCACCAGCACTGCGTTCACTGGCAAGAGGATACAATTCACCAACAGGAAACTGACGTTCCTGTAATAACGCCAATATCGCTTCACCTACTGCACCTGTCGCACCCAACAGAGCAATATTCCAACCTTCTGACATGTTGGTTTTCTCCACCTTATTTTTCTTTCTGGCATGTAGACATATTTCTACACGGATTAAATCAGCTCTGTACTAAAACCAAGAGCAGCTAACAACTCGGCACTCTCTTTATTATCACAACACACAGTCAAAGATGACCATTCCCGACGTTCCAAATAGTTTTTGCGCAGATGATCAAATTGACCTTTCTGACCAGCAACTTGCCGTAACGGGGCATCATCACGGCGCACATCATACACTAAATGTATCAACCGTTTCAGTGTGCTTTGAGTCACCCTTCCCTGTAGGGTAATACGACTGAAATCTGGCTCAGGCAACAAATCAGATAAGGCAACTTTATCGGATTGACCGAGAAATTCGCAGTAAGCCTCATATACCTGAGTGGTACCACGAGCCTTACCTTCAAGCGTGTATCCCGCGATATGCGGTGTACCAATATCAACTAACTCCAGTAATGGCAGAGATAAATCAGGTTCCGGTTCCCAAACATCTAAAACAACACTGAGTTTTTTACCAGATTCCAGCTCAGCAAGCAGTGCCTGATTATCAACAACTTCGCCACGGCTGGCATTAATCAATATGCGGTTATCCGGTAAAGCCGACAACAATTCAGTACTCACCAGATGATGTGTTTTATACGGACCTGATTTATTGAGTGGCGTGTGGAATGTAAGAATATCAGCCTCTTTGACTAGTTTTTCTAGTGGCCAAAATTCACCCGCGTCCCCTCTGTCAGCTCTTGGTGGATCACATAAGAGTATCTGGATGCCAAGGACGGATAACCGTTCTGCCAGCCTGCTACCAACATTACCAACACCGACAATCCCTACAACTTTATCTTTGAGTTCAAAATTGTCACGTTCTGCCAGCAACATTAACGCTGAGAAGACATATTCAACCACAGCAATAGCATTGCATCCCGGTGCCGCAGAAAACCCGATTCCTGCCTGAGATAACCACCGCTGATCTACATGGTCAGTACCCGCCGTTGCCGTACCGATGAATTTTATCGTGCTACCTTTCAACAATTTTTCATCAACTTTAGTCACTGAGCGGACCATAAATGCATCAGCATGATCCAGTACATCTTCCGGCACCGGACGCCCCGGAATAGCCTGCACATCCCCCAATTGCTGAAACAGTTGCTCAGCATAAGGCATATTTTCATCAACCAGAATCTTCACTTAATTCCATCCTGTGGCATAAAACGGGCATAGCCTGCTATTTTGCCACTTAATCATAACAAAACCCATAATGACAGTTTCTTTTATTATTAACTTTTTCTGAAACTATCCAGTGTAGTACCTGCCGGTTGCTGAAAAATCGCAATAAAAGCAAAAGATGAGCTGTAACCGACATCAAAAGCGACTTCATTGACGGTTTTTACCAGCTCTAGCAAAGAGATAATGGATAAACCACAAGTAACCAGAATCTACGTATAAAGGTTTTAAGCCATGTCCTATGATGCTGTTGATTTTCTTAATGAAAAATTGATGACTATTTAATTTTTTAACGCATTCACAATATTCATAGCTTGCTCTGTATCTTTTATCGACATTCTGAATGAAGGACCTAAGGCAGTTTGGATAGTATTCGAGATAATAGGTATACCTTTAAACGATATTGTCACTTGGGAGCCGACATTTTTATTGATTAAAGTATCAAGGTGGGGAAAACAGGGTTTATCTTTTTTCACCACTATTGCTAATTGGTTATTGCCACTTTCATCTGCCCCTAAATAATCGATTTGAGCTGTACAGGCTTGAGTTAAAATAAATTTATCACCGGATGAAAATGCAAATTTCAGCCCTTGTTCTATTTGTACTTGTTTATCTGGATTACTGGAGCACCCTGTTATGACAGATAGAAGTAACATAATAACCAATAAACTTCTCATAATTTCGATCCTACAATATTGAACAATTTCACATAATATAAGCCCTACTTAAAACTCAAGTAAGGCTGTAATTAGCATTACATTAAAATAAATTACCAAGTAATTCTAATGTTTTGCCCTATAGAATGACTTTTACACCTTATTCTATCTACTCCTATCCCTCCGTTACTACGGACCAGATAATTACCAGGACCTATAGTTTGTATGGTTTTTAGTGCTGGTTCATCTACATATCGTATTTCCACGGAAAAAGTAGATGGAGCCTGTGATTCTGTATCAAAAGAATATCTAACACTGTGGCTGTTGCCGAACCATCCTTGTAAATCGATCCAAGGCCCCCAAAAACCAGGTGGAGCGTAAGCTTGAGCTGCTGGCATATTTAACTCCTTAAATGTAAAAAGTTAGTTATGTTGGTAAACAACAATTTTTCAAATAGCTCCTCTATAGTATAGATAAGAATTTCATTTATTATAATTTATATTTATGTTTTGTATGATATTTATAGATATACCTTTCATCCTTCAAGTTGCTGCTTTGTTGGCTGCGTTCACTTGCCGCCGCACTGCAACTTGAAATCTATTGGGTATATAATAAATCAAACACTGTTAAACTAAGCTCCCATTTTTCTCTCAATGCGACTCATCTATATGAATATGTTTTTCCCGTTTCTAGCCGTCCTAATCTGGTCGATCAATGCCGTGGTGAGTAAAGCTGCTACCACTGCTATTGATCCCGCTGCAATCTCTTTTTACCGCTGGCTCCTAGCCTTTCTCACATTAACTCCTTTTGTTGCACTACCTGTTATTCGCCAATGGAAAACTATCCGCCAATATTGGTGGAAGCTATTAATTCTTGGTGCACTGGGTATGGTGCTCTATCAAAGCTTGGCTTATTACGCTGCGCATAGTGTCAGCGCAACATTTATGGGAATTCTTAACTCACTTATTCCTCTTTTAACTGTCGTTATCAGTATATTTGTTTTACGTGTTATCCCCACCGTTGGTATTGCTTTCGGTACTGTTTTATCTCTGTTTGGTTTAGTTTGGCTGGTCAGTACCGGTGATCCCTTATCATTACTGCAACACGGTTTAGGCCGTGGTGAACTGATGATGTTTCTTGCTTCTGTCTCCTATGCTCTATATGGCGTATTAACTAAACATTGGTCTATTCCGTTACCAAACTGGCAATCCCTATATGTGCAAATTGCTTTCGCGGTCCTGTTATTACTACCAAATTTCCTGTTGACAAAAGATATTCAATTAAATGCTAACAATATTCCGTTAGTCTTATTTGCAGGTATTCCAGCCTCAATCCTCGCACCTTATTTATGGATACAAGGTGTCATAAAACTTGGCGCTAATACTACTTCCATATTTATGAATCTGGCCCCAGTATTCACAGCTATTATCGCTATTCTGGCTCTGCATGAAAAAATGCACAGCTATCACCTGATCGGCGGTGGCATAACCTTGCTAGGTGTTGTGCTGGCACAACAACTTCGTACTCCGCTTATTAGACCTAAGACAGCAAAATCTCAGGAAATTAATCATCAGAAAACCTGAAAGGAATTCTTACCAGTAAACCGCCCAGTGTTTTGCTGGGTAGTAATTGGGGATGAGTGCCATGATAAATACTAATATCTTTTACCAGAGCCAATCCTAATCCTGCGCCTTCATGTCCTGCGGCATTATCAAGACGATTAAAAGCCATAAGTGACAAACTGACTTCTTCTTCAGCAATTCCTGGTCCACTGTCATCTACTTCCAAATAGCAATACGTCTTACAAGGACTAATAATAACTCTGGCAGTGACCATTCCTCCTTCCGGAGTATATTTAATCGCATTGTCCAACAGATTTGCGCACATTTCTGTCAGTAGTACAGGTTCTCCCTTTATCCATTGAGTATTTTCCCCTTCATAACCTAAATCAATATTCTTACTTTCAGCCTGTCGCAAACGCGAAAAACACGCCTGTTGCAACAATTCAACTAAATTGACTGGTTTATAATCCTGAACGGCCTCTTTTTCATGCGCTTTCAAACGAGAAAGCTGCAATAAACGGTCTGTCAGAGAAATCGTACTATCCAATGTGCTATCGATGGCCTGTAAACTTTCTTTCCACTGTTCAGGATCTTTACTGGCAAGTGCTACCGCAACCTGAGTTTTTAATACCGTTAATGGTGTTCTGAGTTGATGAGAAGCATCCGCACTGAATCTCTCTTGCCGGCTAACCATCAATTTCAGCCGTTCTATATAGCGATTAATCGCATGTAATAACGGGGAAAGTTCCGACCACGGTAGCATGTCCGGTAACGGAGTCAGATCATTAGCGGAACGACGAACCATAACACCGGAAAGTCTATATAGTGGTTTAAGTAATTGTTTCAACAAAAAATAAGCCAGAATCAAAGTTAGCCCAACAACCGTTCCTTGGCTCATCAACGATGATATTAATAATTGTTGTGCAAGATAATGACGTGAAGCCACTGTTTCAGCGACCAATATTAACGCCATACCCATGATTCCACCTTCATTGATCGGCTGATAAAATGCAGCGACCCGGATAGGTTGACCATGATATTCAGCATCATAAAAATAAACCAAAGCCGTGTATAAATTAGATCGAAGCGCATGTTCAGGTATCAATGGTAAATCATCATAACCAGAAATTGTTTTTCCCTGAGGGGATAACACCTGATAGAAAAGTCGATCATTCATATTTCGCTCAAAGCTATCCAAGACTACATAAGGTACATCAACAATTAATCGGTTATTCTCAACTGTCAGCCGCTCTGCCACTGTGCGGGCAGATGCCAATAACGTGCGATCATAGGCCAATGTCGCCGCATTTTTCGCACTAAAATAATGGGTATAGACAGATAGACCACCTAATAAAAACAGTGGAACACCGAAAAACAAAAGCAACTGATGAAACAATGACTTTGGTATTTTGAGTAATCTCATTCGTTCTGGCACTCTAGACGATAACCTAACCCCCGTAGCGTGCTAATCCCTACATTACTACCTGATAATTTCTTCCGAACCCGATGTACATAAAGTTCGATACTTTGTGGATTCGCTTCATCTGACAGTGCAAATACTTGTTCAAAGAGCTGTTGCTTAGAAACAGGTCTTCCCCGACGATGGAATAATGTTGTCAGAACTGAAAGCTCACGTGGAGTTAATGCTAATGGTTCATCATTTAGCATAAAATAACCTTCATCCTGATAAACAAGGGAACCAAATGCCAGAATCTCCTGTGGAATACCTGTACTACGCCTAAGTAACGCCCGGATACGTGCTTCCAATTCCTGTAAATCAAAAGGCTTAGTCAGATAATCATCAGCGCCAGAATTGAGCCCTTTTACCCGGTCAGAAACATCGGCTTTAGCCGTTAATAATAATACCGGCAAATTTTGCCCTCGCTTACGCAAACGAACCAATAGTGAAAGACCATCCAGCCTTGGCAAAGCAACATCTAAAATCAACAATGCATAGTTTTCTGTCTGCAATAATTGATCAGCCACTATGCCATCACTCGCTACATCTACAGCAAACCCCGCACTGCTTAGTGCTTTTTGCAGCCAATGCAATAATTCAGGGTGATCTTCTACTAATAAGAGACGCATTTTAGAGATATCTCCATGATTTTATAAGCATAACCAAGAATACAATTCCATATTATCCTGAACGGACGGCCTGACTGCCCCCTTCCTCCACAGGCAAGCACGGTGTGCCACGCCGCCAAAATGTTACGAAAGCTGTTGATATTGGCATTCGCTGTATACCTGCTATATTTCAAATTTCAAGTTGCCTCTTTGTTGGCTGCACTCACTCACCCCGGTCACAGAATTATCTATACCCTTCATCTTTCAAGCTGCTGCTTTGTTGGCTGCGTTCACTTACCCCAGTCACATCGTTATCTATGCTCCCGGGGATTTGCTCCCTTGCCGTCGCGATACATCTTGAAATCCATTGGGGATTTATCCATATTTCTGACACGCCAACTGACTTTGTAACAGACGGTTTTCCTTCGATGTATGCCCACAGCCAGCACATTTCTGACTTTGGCATGTTGGCAACCTTTAAGTCTTCAATGACAATCATGGTGCAATTTTTGCTGATTGTCGTCGTGACTTTGTGAATTTAGTTAACTGCGTCAATGCGTTGGCTATCAATCATCAGTGGTGTATGGTGATGACCACTAACTGCATACATAATTTTCCCGGTTACACTCACGCGGTGACCAAGCAGACTTCTGTACTCATCATAAAAGTCAGACGGAACTACCAGTTGCATAAAGTTACGATCACCCCAGTCTGGCGCTCCCTTCGCACACTTAATCGGATTATCCGGCTGTAACACCCAATAAGGTTCAGGGGTATCCCCATTTTCCACGCTTTCGTAATTCGGTGGACCGGGATAAGTAATCCTCAGCAAAGTTCCAGCTAGAATGATTTTTTGTCTTTCTTTATAGCAGTTTTCTATAGTATTAGCGGCGATCTGCCTGTACATTTCAAATGATCTCTGATACCAGTCCTGAAGACATTTAACAGTGGTGCATTTCTCGCGAAGTTTCCAGTTTTGCTTCGTCAGCGCTTTGAAGTCAACGCTGTTATCAGTAGCCTGCTTAGCTCTAAGGTAATCAACATATAGGTTATCGTCAGACTGGGATAGCTCAGGAGTCGCACAGATTAGCATCTCAGCTTCACTGGTAGCTTTGGTGCAATCAAAACTCGCGGAATGGGCGCTGGCGGACACCAACAACAAAGTAACAGCAATTTTCTTTAACATCTTTCACCCTCTATAAAATTTATTCAAAGTAAGCTCTAAATAGCTTTTCATAATTCCGCTACACATGGCCTTCTTCAACCCATTGTTATATATGGAGTTATAAGTGGTATAAGATGTAGCGCTATTTTAGAATCTTATTTAGTTATAGAAGAGACTTTCCAGTAGTCCGCAGCGATACCAAAAACAGAAAAAACAGTACCGTTAATAAGAGGGTTTTCTTAATTCATATTCCTTCTCCCTTAATCAGTTACGTTTAATATCTGTGATTCACTAATGATTTTATCTTATTTATCAACTATACCCTTCATCTTTCAAATTGCTGCTTTGTTGGCTGCGTTCACTTACCCCAGTCACATAGTTCTCTATGCTCCCGGCGATGCGTTCACTTGCCGCCGCGCTGCAAATTGAAATCTATTGGGTATATACCCGTTATCTTTCAAGTTGCCTCTTTGTTGGCTGCACTCACCCCGGTCACATAGTTTGCTATGCTCCCGGGGATTCGCTCCCTTGCCGTCTCGATCCATCTTGAAATCCATTGGGTATATATCTTTTAGATTACTATTTATTTTTCTGCTTTATGATGTTTTATTTACAATAAACCTAGCAGTAGCAAAAAAATCACCTTTCTATTTACTCAGGCATTGCCATTAGTACAGGTGTGAAATCAAAACGTTCATCTAATGCAGATGCAACAGACACATTGGACAAAGTTAATTTTATTTCACTCCCAGCTTTCAAACCGAAATTCGATATCACCATCGGATTTTTATCATTAAGGAACACGGATAAACCGGTCATGTTCAAAATCTTATCTGTATCGTTCTTAACGTTAATTGAGATTTTAGTTTTTGCTGCAATAGAACTATCTGCCTTGTTAATTTTTTTCTTCATCTCTTTGGGTATGCTGATCGCCAAAATATCTGCATTATTACCGTAAAGGTGAATTCCCTTAGTAGAACCATTATCATTTGAGTTCCCTACACTTACAGGGATTTTAAAATGAGCAAATGAATCCATATCTTTTCTGAAACATTCTACATATTCCGCACTGGTAAAAATATCCGGTACTTTTGCCTGAGCCTCTAACAGAGATTTTGAGGGCTGCCTAGAATCTTGATAATCACCACAAGCACTGACTTCAACCAATAAATCAGATGTCACTACCTTTACCTGTTCAGATAAAAGATCGCTAACAGATACTGAAGTGCTTAGTTCTGTTTTACATCCTGTTAAAGCAAAAGCCATAACGCTACAAAGAATCAATTTTCTCATCATTTCCTCAAATTTAAACTTCATCAGGGTAAAATTAATTTAATTATATTCAATAAATTGTCTATACCCTTCATCTTTCAAGCTGCTGCTTTGTTGGCTGCGTTCACTTACCCCAGTGTCACATAGTCATCTATGCTCCCGGGGATGCGTTCACTTGCCGCCGCCCTGCGGCTTGAAATCTATTGGGTATATTGAACATATCGCATAAATAAATAGTTGTCATCCGCATCATATTTCCTTGGCAAAATATAAGATTCTCTACCTACAACATTTAACCACTAAAAACTTACAACAAACCAAAACCAAAAAGAAAGCCTGTAGCCATTTGTTAACTCATTAATGCGAAATGCTACGCAAATTAAGAGATTGAAATCACATATCAGCAACTTTTTTTGTTAATGAAAGGTAAATGAAAGGTTTTGTTATTATCAATTAAGTCAACCAAGTCTGTTTATAGTGGTTGTTTCTTACACGGGTATCTATGAGAAAAAATAAATGAAAACTATAACAATCAAAACATTAGCAGCAACCATTTTACTATTTAGTACAAGCAATGCTTTTGCTGCCAGTGCACCTAGCAGGACTGAATGTATTGCTCCAGCAAAACCCGGTGGTGGTTTTGACCTGACCTGCAAGCTGGTGCAGGTTTCATTACTGGAAACCAAAGAGATTAGTAAACCTATGCGCGTCACTTTCATGCCAGGTGGTGTTGGCGCCGTCGCTTATAACGCCATTGTTGCGCAGCGACCTGCTGAAGCGGGAACCATTGTTGCCTTTTCCGGTGGCTCTCTGCTCAATCTATCTCAGGGAAAATTTGGTCGTTATAACGTTGATAATGTTCGCTGGCTGGCAAGTGTTGGGACTGATTACGGAATGATTGCAGTCCGAGCTGATTCTCCTTATAACACCTTGAATGACTTGATGCATGCTTTCAAGAAAAATCCAAACAGCATTGTGTTTGGCGCTGGCGCCTCTATCGGCAGTCAGGACTGGATGAAAACAGCACTACTGGCAAAAGAGGTTGGTGTTGATCCTCACAAAATGCGTTATGTTGCTTTTGAGGGCGGTGGTGAACCAATCACTGCTCTACTGGGTAATCATATTCAAGCTGTTTCCGGTGATCTGAGTGAGATGGTGCCTTACCTGAATGGAGACAAGATCCGTGTTCTGGCTGTTTACGCGGATAAACGCTTGGACGGTAATTTAGCCAACATCCCTACAGCCAAAGAGCAGGGTTATGATCTGGTATGGCCGATTATCCGCGGTTTCTATATGGGGCCAAAAGTTTCTGATGAAGAATACCAATGGTGGGTTGATACTTTTAACAAACTACAACAAACAGATGATTTCAAAAAACAACGCGATCTCCGAGGATTGTTTGAGTTCAATATGACCGGCAAAGAACTGGACAACTATGTGAAAAAACAGGTTGAACAGTATCGTGAACAAGCCAGAGCTTTCGGATTAGCTAAATAAATAGAGGCGACTATCATCATGAGCGATCGTATTTTTGCTACTATCTGGTTGATACTCTGTGCCATTGGGCTAGTTATCGGTTGGGGAATTCAGAGCGAATACACTTATGAACCACTGGGACCCAGACCTTTTCCTATCGCCATTCTGTCTTTAATGGCTATCTGTGCCTTACTGCTGCTTTTCAGAAAACCAGAGCAGAGCAACTGGCCTAATACCCCCATTATCTATCGCCTGATGTTAATGATTGTCTCTTTAGTTATTTATGGCTGGACGTTTGAGTGGTTGGGCTTTCCCTTGGCTACCGCTCTGCTGACATGCAGTGTAGCGCTGTTATTTAACGCTCCACTGCCTGCTGCAATCATTTCCGGGGTGTTCCTTGGCATCACGCTCTATTTCGCCTTTGATCACTTACTTGATGTAACCCTGCCTCTTGGCAACTGGCTTAACTGACGGAGAATTTATGGAAACCTGGATGTATCTCAGTCAGGGTTTTGAAGTCGCCATGGTGCCACAAAACCTGATTATTGCGTTGATTGGTTGTTTTATTGGAACGATTGTTGGATTGTTACCGGGGCTTGGGCCAATTAATGGTGTAGCTATTCTGCTACCACTCGCTTTTGCTTTAAAGCTGCCTGCTGAATCTGCCCTGATATTATTAGCAACTGTTTATATTGGTTGTGAGTATGGTGGACGTATATCATCGATTCTACTCAATGTTCCCGGTGATGCCGCTGCCATTATGACCGCACTGGATGGTTATCCAATGTCTAAACAAGGTCGTGCAGGTGTAGCATTGTCTATTTCTGCGGTCAGTTCTTTCTGTGGTTCTTTGCTGGCAATTTGCGGCATTATTTTGTTTGCACCATTACTGGCGCAATGGTCACTGGCATTCGGTCCTGCTGAATATTTTGCGCTAATGGTTTTTGCTATTGCCTGTCTGGGTAGCATGATGAGTCAGAATCCTCTGAAATCACTGCTGGCGGCACTGATAGGATTAGGTCTGGCAACTGTCGGAGTAGACGCCAACACCGGGGTTTACCGTTTTACTTTCGACAATGTTCATCTGTCAGATGGCATTCAATTTATCGTTGTGGTGATAGGTCTGTTTTCCGTCAGCGAAATTCTGCTGATGCTGGAAAACACATCAACCGGCAAAACCATTATTCGCAAAACAGGCCGTTTGCTGTTTAACCGCAAGGAAGCGGTTGAATGCGCCATGCCAACTATCAGATCATCTTTTATCGGTTTCTTTGTCGGTATTTTGCCCGGTGCAGGAGCAACCATTGCCAGCGCAATTACCTATATGACAGAAAAGAGGATCAGTGGGAATAGTGATTCATTTGGTAAAGGTGATATTCGTGGCGTTGCAGCACCAGAAGCTGCTAATAACGCTTCGGCCTGCGGCTCCTTTATTCCAATGCTAACATTAGGAGTCCCAGGTTCCGGCACCACTGCCGTTATGATGGGGGCATTAACGCTCTACAACATTACCCCAGGGCCGGGAATGTTTACTGAGCAACCGGATATTGTTTGGGGATTAATTGCTGCATTACTGATTGCTAATATTATTCTGCTAGTTATGAATATCCCAATGATAGGTATGTTTACACGGATGTTAACCATTCCGTTATGGTTTCTTGTTCCAGCTATTGCTACCGTTTCAGCCGTTGGTGTATATGCCGTACACAGCACAACTTTCGATCTTCTGTTGATGATAGGGTTAGGCGTTTTTGGCTATATTCTGAGAAAAATGAATTTCCCAATGTCGCCATTAATCCTTGGTTTCGTATTAGGAGGAATGCTGGAACAAAATTTACGCCGTGCACTTTCCATCAGTAATGGCGAATTTGGCATTCTGTGGAACAGTGCCATTGCTCAATGTCTCCTGGTATTGGCCGTACTGGTTCTAATTATTCCGCCAATATTACGAATCATCCGTAAGCGCCGTATTCAATAGACGACGATTAAAACCAAAGCTTAGTAAATAAAAGCCCATAATTATCATAAAAATATTATGGGCTTTTTCTATTGACAAGTTCAGGAATAGACTTTCACATTAATGTCATGTTTTACGAAAAATCAAAACCCAACAAACTGGACCTTAATCCATAATTATCCTCAAAAAAATACAATAATAGTCAAGACCGATAAAAAACCTTTAAAGCAGCATATTGATGGTTGGCACTTAGAACTCTCGACTAACTGTTAAATAACTACTAAATGACACCGAGCATTCGATATCATTGATAATTGTCGATGCAATAAAAACATTTGCCTTGCCTTTTTCATCGAAATAGGTAAATTTTACGATTAGATTATGCGGGTTATATTCTTTATAATTTTTATAATGGTCTTCATACTTGGATCTAGTTGGACTATCTCTTAATTTATCTTTTTCCACCTCTTTTCTGGCAAGTTCCAAGGCGAGGATATTATTTACTTCAACATCAGAAAGCAATTCAATTTTTGTTCTTTTTAAATCAATATCCTGAGACTTAATGTTCAAATCATTTATCATTTTATCCCGCATATTCATCTCAATATAGCCACCTGTTTGAATGCAAAATTCGGTTTCAGCGTATAAATTAAAAGAAAAAAACAACAGAATATAAGAGAATAAGCGCAGCATTGTACAACTTCCAATTCTTCATCATTAAAGCTCCACACTAATGAGATGGCCGCCCTCACCCTGTTAGCGATATATTGACAGCGTGTGATTTATTTTTTATTTAAGAGGCCACCATCATGAACACTATCGCATTGATTGGCATCGATCTTGGCAAGCATTCCTTTCATATCCATTGTCAGGATCAATCAGGAAAAGCGTTGCTGCGTAAAAAATTCACCCGAACTAA
>NZ_LJCS01000051.1:0-33508 GCF_001280945.1 Photorhabdus heterorhabditis
AGTTGTCGTAGGAATGTGGTCATAATAGAAGTTCTGAATTTGGAATGGGAACCAAGATATTAACTGATAAGGGATAACTTTTGCGACACCCTCGCACTGGGCAAGGGTTTACGGCGTTTTTCGCTAACCCATATTTCAATGGAATTGAATCAGATTACAAAGGAAGCATAAACCATCGCTTAAACATCCTGCGCAAATAATAAGTTATTCTCCTGAATCCACCATTACGCACCCTCCCGATCAGAATCCCCAGCAACGTATAAACCACGCCAAGGATCAGCATCATGGCAATATCTCCCAATACATTCTGTAATGGCAGCCCCATTTGGTTAACACCTGCAATCGCTTTTGTCGCCCAAGTAGACGGTAAAGCAAAAGAGATTGCCCTTACCCAATCAGGCATTGCCTGTACCGGCCAAATGGTGCCGGAAATATAGAATACCGGCGTTGTAAGAAGAGAGAGCGTTAAATAGATCATTTCTACGCTGCGCATACATTCTGTCACCAGTTTCCCCAATCCAAACACCGACAACATAAACAGGAAAGTCAGCATTAATAACAGAGGAATAGACGCTTCCTGACGGTATCCCAATACCCACGGCCAAAGAACAAAAAATATGATGGAGAGAAAAAGCCAGATGGGTAATAGCGCCGATAATGCCCCTAAATAGACGGGTAATGGTGGTTTACCTTTCGGCGTACTGCGCATCGTAATACTGACCCGCACACAAGATATCAGCAAGGAGTGTTGCAACAACATCACCAACAAACCAGGAAAGGTAATTGCAGCAAAGCTAACACCTGGGTTGAACAACCCAACAGTTTCACTACGAATTGGCATCAGTAATAGCTTTACCTGTTCAGGACTGAAACCATATTTCAGTAGTAATTTGCTGTTATATTCACTCAGCAATTGCCGGTGGGCTGAGGTCAACTCTTGTTGAATTTGTCCATTGGCAAGACGGCTTGTTGCATCTCCATAAATCGGGAAGGTGATATTTTTTCCAGTAAGGATATTTTTCTCCAGATCCGCCGGTATGATGATGATCGCAAAAATTTCACGTAATAGCAGATCGCGACGGGCATCCGCCAGATTGTCATAGCTGTAGGCAGCAATTTTAGCCGTGGAATTAAGCTGACGTATCAGAGCACGACTGGCGAAGCTGTGATCCTGATCGATCACGGCAACGGGTAGATCCCATACTGTTGGCCGAACATACACCAAACTCATCAGACACAGGGAAGCCAGCATCAACATCCACATAGGTTTTTCCAGCATTCCCATTAACACCCGGCGAAAAGTCTGCCAATACATCCGCATCATTCACCACCTTGTGGCAGTCTAAGCCGTTTCAATAACCGGTTACGCACTAGCAGGGAACAAACGAGCGGATAAATCAGTAACGAAGCACAAACAGATAAAATACCCAGTAAAGAAACCTCACGCAGAAAAATATCAAACATTGCATTCAAGGCGTGGGTCAAAGGCTCAAGATTGGCAATTATCCTCGCCGGCAATATCATTGATAATTCGGGTACTGACATACCTGAAAAGGTCATCGCGATACTTACCAGCACCCCAATCAGGCTATAAGCTGTCAATGCGCTATTGGTGAAAGTAAATAGCAACAGACCAATACTTTGAGCGGCAATCACATAGAAGAAACCTACTATCACCATATATATTGGATTACCATTCACTTTTGCATCAAATACTCCAATCAGCGCCGCCAGTTCTACAATTAACAACAGAGTAAAAAACAGGGTATAAGGCGCCAGTTTTCCCAACAAGGCGAAGGTAAACGGTTTCATTGTCATCAGCGTACTGCTACGGGCCATACTGTAAATCGTACAAGTCACAACAAAAAGCTGTAACAAATGGATAGTAGCCGCAAACTGCTGATAATAAATGTAACTACCACTGGCATTGAAAAGACTGTCATAAGCGAGTGTGACATTGGCTAACGGAGGTAACTGGCGCCCCATCTCCGCTGCCAGTACGGAACGGTATTTCGCATTAATCTCCGCCATTACTCCACTGAAATCCTGAATAGAATAACTTCCGGCACCATAAAACAATGCGTTGTAATACATACGAACTGTTGGCTGGTACCCCCGGAGAGCATCAGCCTCAAAATCATTCGGGATATAAAGCAGAGAGTAATCCTTAGCGTTGCCAAGCCGTTCAAGAGATTCATGCAATCCACCATCGTAGGATTTAATCTGCGCATGAGAAGCGGCATCTAGGTTACGGATCAAACTACGTGACAATGGACTATGATCATTATCTACCACCGATACAGGCAAATTGAGCAACGTCCCTTCTGAGAAATTAGCGCTGATCAGCACAAATAGCATCAAAGGGAATAGCCAGCTTAGCCAGTGAAAAACCGGACTACGGATCGTAGCCCGAATCTCTTGACTAAAAGCGCGTTCGAAACTACGCCATGCAACTTTGCTTCGCATCAATCACCTATTCATCCCAACGCCACAAGGCACTCATGCCAGGACGCAAACCTTCAATAGGCTGTACGGGATACAAGCGAACTTCAAAAGTTCTTAAATCGAAATCACCAGTCGCACGAGTTGCTCGTTTGGTCGCATAATCTCCCATCGAGGAGATATAACGAACTTCTGCTTCAATCTCTTTATCCCCCAACGCCGGAACACGAAGTTTGAATTTATCCCCTTTATGTACTTTTGCCAGAATATCTTCCCGCAGGTTATAAACAAAATAAGCTTCTGGTACACGGACTAACGTCACCAGCGGGCTGTTGGCATTAAATAATTCACCCACTTCTGCCGGAATCGGCCCAACTTCACCCTCGACTGGCGCTTTAACCTGTAAATCATCCTTCTGGGTTTGTAACTCAATGAGTTGCTGTTCAGCCTGACGCAGAGCCGCCGCATATTTCTGGCGTAGCTCAATCCTGTCACCATGCACACCTTCATCTAACGCGGCTTTTGCTCCCTGCATTTTTTGATAGGCAACATCCCTGCTTCTGCGGGCGTTATCCAGTTCATTTGGTGAAACGTAGCCTTTAGATGCTATGTTCTGGATACGGTTATATTCACGTATCGCATTATCATATTCAGCCTGAGCTTGCGCTAAAACCGCCTCCAAATTTCGAATACTTTCTTCACGCGTACCATGCAAAGATTGCTCTAACTGGGCCTTAGCCTGATCACGGACAGCTGCCAATGAAGCGACTTGAGCCAGTAACTCAGGGCTTTCAAGTGTGATCAGGAGCTGACCGGTTTTAACATCATCTCCCCGCTCGACATGACGTTCGATCACCCGGCCCTTGGCTTTGGATGCCACAATCACTTCCGGCGCATCAACTTCACCTTGCAACAACAAATATTGGTTATGAGAACGAAATAACACAGCCATTGCTGTGAGCAGAATAACCAGTAAGATCGTAAAAAGTGTTCTTTTTTTCATTATGTCTTACACACCCAAAATTGCTCAATCTGAAACTAATAGCATCTTCACATTATTCTATAGAAAATTTCTTATATATTTGTGCGTATAATTACTGGCAGAAAGAATAAGTCCTTATAATAGTGTAGTGGTTTATGATTCTTGTCAAATATTGCTCTACTTAAACCAAATTGTTAATAATATCATTAACGATTTCTGTAAACTGGTAGCACTAACAATCTTCCCAGAAAGCCTATGTACGAATTTAACCTCGTGTTGTTATTACTACAGCAGATGTGTGTCTATTTAGTCATTGCCTGGCTGCTAAGCAAAACACCGCTATTTATTCCACTCTTACAAGTCACGGTGCGCTTACCTCACAAGTTATTATGCTACGTCATTTTTTCCATTTTCTGCATTATGGGAACTTACTTTGGTCTACACGTAGGTGATTCAATCGCCAATACCCGTGCTATTGGTGCTGTCCTTGGCGGACTGTTAGGCGGGCCAGGCGTTGGCGCGCTGGTTGGGTTAACAGGTGGGCTACACCGTTATTCTCTTGGTGGGATGACTGCTTTCAGCTGTATGATATCAACAATTGTTGAAGGTTTGATCGGTGGGGTCATTCACAGTTACCTAATAAGGCGTGGTCAAATAAATCGGCTGATTAATCCCTGGACCGCCGCTGTCGTAACGTTTTGTGCTGAAATGATACAAATGGGAATTTTACTCTTACTTGCCCGTCCATACAGTGAAGCATTAGCGTTAGTCAAAAATATCGCCGCCCCAATGATGGTCACCAATAGTATCGGCTCAGCAATGTTCATACGTATTCTGCTCGACCGGCGCGCTATATTTGAAAAGTATACCAGTGCATTTTCTGCTCAGGCACTGAAAATTGCTGTCTATACTGAAGGTATTCTGCGGAAAGGATTTAATGAAAATAACAGTATGCGAGTAGCAAAAGTTATTTATCAGCAATTGGAAATTAGCGCAGTTGCCATTACAGATAGGGAAAAACTGCTGGCATTTATTGGTATCGGTTCAGATCACCATCTTCCCGGAACACCTATTGCCTCAGCGCTATCCCGTCGGGCAATTGAAAATAACGAAGTAGTTTATGCCGACGGCAATGAAATACCTTACCGCTGTTCAATCAACCCAACCTGCAAACTAGGCTCTACCTTGGTCATTCCACTACGGGGAGAAAATCAACAAGTGATCGGAACGATTAAACTTTACGAAGCTAAAAATCGTCTGTTCAGCTCAATCAACCGGACTCTAGGAGAAGGTATTGCCAGCCTGCTATCTGCCCAAATCCTCGCCGGACAATATGAACGGAATAAACAATCACTTCTCCAATCAGAAATTAAGTTGCTTCACGCGCAAGTGAACCCTCACTTTTTATTCAATGCCCTAAATACACTGCAAGCCGTGATCCGCCGAGACAGTCATCAAGCCGGTCAGTTAGTTCAATATCTCTCAACCTTCTTCCGTAAGAATTTGAAACGATCAGAAAAAATTGTCAGCCTGACTGATGAAATAGAACATGTGAATGCTTACTTACAAATTGAGAAAGCTCGATTTCGTGATCATCTGCAAATACATATTGAACTGCCGGATGCTCTACTTCACGCCAAACTACCGGCTTTTTCTCTCCAGCCGATAGTAGAAAATGCCATCAAACACGGCACATCACAATTGCTGGAAACCGGCAGAATTACTATTCGTGCTCATCAGCAGGATCAATTGCTGATACTGGAAGTGGAAGATAATGCGGGTCTTTATAAACCCGCTTCCATAGGGGATGGATTAGGCATGAGTTTGGTAGATAAACGGCTGCGACTTCGCTATGGTGAAAATTATGGAGTGCAAATAGATTGCCAGCCAGAACAATCTACCCGCGTAATTTTATGCTTACCACTAGAATACAGAGGCTGATCAAACTGTGTGAATATGAATATATTAATTGTTGATGACGAACCGCTAGCGCGAGAGAATCTGCGTTGTTTGCTAGAAGAAGAGCAAGATATCCAAATTATTGGCGAATGCCCCAACGCCATTGAAGCTATTGGTGCCATCCATCGTCTAAAGCCAGATGTTGTGTTTTTGGATATCCAGATGCCACGTATTACCGGATTAGAAATGGTTGGGATGCTCGATCCAGAACATCGTCCCAATATTGTTTTCCTGACGGCATTTGATGAATACGCAATACAGGCGTTTGAAGAGCACGCATTCGATTATTTGTTAAAACCACTGGAAAAAAACCGGCTGACCAAAACCTTACAACGATTACGCCAAGGGTATCAGAAACAGGATATTTCAGTACTAAAAGCCGAAGAGCCTTTGAAATATATTCCATGCACAGGACACAGCAGAATCTGGCTTGTTCAACTGGATGAAATACTTTATGTCACCTCCCGCCCAAGCGGAGTCTATGTTATGTGTACCAGCGGACAAGAAGGATTTACTGAACTGACTCTTCGCACACTGGAGACCCGTACTCCACTGATGAGAAATCATCGTCAATATTTGGTCAATATGTCCCATCTGCGTGAAATCCTATTTGGTGATAATGGACAAGCTGAACTGGTGTTACGTAATGGTAAAACTATTCCTGTTAGTCGCCGCTATTTGAAACCGCTCAAAGAAGCGTTAGGGTTGAAGTAATGCGTGATATTCATCACATTTTTAGCAGGTTAGTGAATTTTTGCCGACCACTTACCTGCTAAATCTAACCACTTAACTCGCCATATAACCACTCACACACTCACACCCCTATTAGCTTTCTTTACCTGTGACAAGATAGGCGTAAAAACTTATCGATCTCACTCAGGAGAAAAGAAATGCAACACGCTCTCACATTTATTATTGCGACGTTGTGTATCTTGGTTATCTGCTACCGCTTGTACGGTGTATTTTTCGTTAAAAAAGTACTGAAAGCTGATGACAGTGAAGTTACACCTTCGCATTTACTGGAAGATGGCAAAAATTATGTACCCACAAAGAAATGGGTCAATTTCGGCAGCCACTTCGCTGCAATTGCGGCGGCAGGTCCGTTGGTCGGCCCCGTATTAGCAGCTCAGTACGGTTATCTGCCCAGCATGTTATGGCTATTAATCGGCTGTGTCATTGGCGGTGCGGTACATGATACCGTTATTCTGTTCGCTTCAATGAAACATAGCGGCAAATCTCTGTCAGAAGTTACCAAAGCAGAGCTTGGCCCGATCGCTGGCTGGTGTACCGGTCTTGCAATGTTGTTCATTATCACTATCACTATGTCAGGTCTTTGCATGGTGGTAGTTCACGCTCTAGAACGTAATCCCTGGGGTACATTTGCAGTACTTATGACCATTCCGGTAGCGATTGGTGTCGGTCTTTGGGAACGCTTTACCGGTAATATGCGGGGTGCAACCTGGGTAGGTATTATCACCATTATGGTATGCGTGATCGCCGGTCCTTACATTCAGACATCCGCTTTCGGTGAATGGTTAAGTCTGCGTACATCAACCGTCAGCATGGCATTACCAATCTACGCATTCTTTGCAACTGCTCTGCCAGTATGGATGCTACTGACTCCACGAGGCTATCTTTCCAGCTTTATGAAAATCGGTGTATTCGGTGCGTTGGTTATAGGTGTGATCTTTATTAACCCAGAGATACAATTCCCAGCAGTCACTGAATTTATTCATGGCAATGGCCCTGTACTGGCAGGTCCGGTATGGCCGTTTATCTCTATCACTATCGCTTGTGGTGCAATTTCTGGTTTCCACGCATTTATCGGCTCTGGTACAACGCCCAAACAGATCGATAAATGGAGTGATATCCTGCCAGTTGGCTTCGGTGCAATGCTAGCAGAATGTGTCGTTGGTGTAATGGCACTGATCGCTGCCACTTCCCTGTATCCTGCTGACTACTTCGCGATTAATGCCTCTCCAGAAGTCTTTGCCACATTAGGTATGGATGTTGTCCACCTACCCGCACTGAGTCAGGAAATCGGCCTCGATCTGAATGGCCGTACGGGTGGTGCAGTAACGCTGGCAGTGGGTATGGCTGATATATTCACTCGTATTCCTTGGTTCAACCAGTTAACGTCCTACTTCTTCCAGTTCGTTGTCATGTTCGAAGCGGTATTTATCCTGACAGCTGTTGACTCTGGTACACGTGTTGCCCGTTACCTGCTACAAGATTTCCTAGGTGATATCTGGGCACCTCTGAAACGCATCGACTGGTTACCAGGTTCCATTGGTTGCAGTATTGTCGCCTGTTTACTGTGGGGCTACCTATTGAATTCCGGCGATATCAACTCAGTCTGGGCGCTATTCGGTGTATCCAATCAGCTAATGGCGTCTATCGGTTTGATGATTGGCGCAACAATTATTCTGCGCCTGTCTGAAAAACGCTGGTATATGCTGACTTGCCTGATACCACTTGCTTACCTGTACGTTACCGTGAACTACGCTGCTTACTGGATGGTGAAACATGTTTACTTCAACTCCGCCGCAAAAGGTTTCAACATCTTCAACGGTACTATTTCCATTGTGATGGTTATCCTTGGCGCCGTAATTCTGGTTTCTTCTATTATGCAATGGCTGAAACTGTGGCGCACACGCAGCGTAAGCAATCCAGTTAAGGTACTAAGCAATTGATCTATTCCATAGATCAAAAACGGCTCCTGTAAAAAGGAGCCGTTTTATCACTTAAATATCAGTCAATTACTGCGCGTTACTATTGCTATAACGGCGGCGTGGAGCAGCAGATGGACCATGGTCATCACTACGGCCACGGAAACTACTACGGCTTTGGCCTTCACCACCGCGACCTTCACCACTGCGGCGCTCGCCACTGAAGCGACGACCACCACCAAAGTTTTCACGATCACGGCGAGGGCCGTTACCGTTACCATTACCGTTATTACGACCACCACCACGACGCTCCCGGCGTTCAAATGGCTGTGCATCACCCAATAACTGCATATTCATTGGCTTATTTAGAATGCGGGTACGGGTAAAGTGAGACAGCAAGTCGCCAGGCATACCTTTTGGTAGCTCAATAGTAGAGTGAGTTGCAAACAGTTTGATATTACCAATATAACGGCTACTGATATCACCCTCATTAGCAATCGCACCAACGATATGGCGAACTTCAACACCATCATCACGGCCCACTTCAATACGGTACAACTCCATTTCACCAACATCACGGCGTTCACGACGAGGACGATCACCGCCACGTTCGCCACGATCATCAAAGCTATTACGACGACGATCATCACGTTCGTTGAATTCACGGCGAGGACGACGAACCGGATCTGGTGGCAGAATCAACGGACGTTCACCCTGTGCCATTTTCAATAATGCTGCCGCCAGCGTTTCTATATCCAGATCTTCCGCCGGTTGCAATTTAGACAATAGAATACGGTACTGGTCCAGATCGCTACTTTCCAATTGCTGCTGTACATTAGCTGCAAATTTCTCCAAACGACGCTGACTCAACAACTCAGCATTTGGCAATTCAACTTCTGGAATAGTCAACTTCATTGTACGTTCAACGTTACGTAACAAGCGGCGTTCACGGTTTTCTACAAACAACAACGCACGACCAGCACGCCCCGCACGACCAGTACGACCAATACGGTGAACATAAGATTCTGCATCCATTGGAATATCATAGTTAACAACCAAGCTGATACGTTCTACATCCAAGCCACGCGCAGCAACATCAGTTGCAATCAAAATATCCAAACGCCCATCTTTCAAGCGTTCCAGAGTCTGTTCACGCAGAGCCTGGTTCATGTCGCCGTTCAAGGCTGCGCTGTTGTAACCATTACGCTCCAGTGCTTCTGCCACTTCCAGAGTTGCGTTTTTGGTACGCACGAAAATAATCGCAGCATCAAAATCTTCAGCCTCAAGGAAACGCACCAGTGCTTCATTTTTACGCATACCGTAAACAGACCAGTAACTCTGGCTGATATCAGGACGAGTAGTTACGCTAGCCTGAATACGCACTTCCTGCGGATCATTCATAAAACGGCGAGTAATACGGCGGATAGCTTCTGGCATAGTTGCAGAGAACAACGCAGTTTGGTGCTCAGCCGGAATTTGACTCATGATGTTTTCAACATCTTCGATAAAGCCCATGCGCAGCATTTCGTCAGCTTCATCCAAAACCAAGCCGCTCAGGTTAGACAGATCTAAAGTACCACGCTTCAGATGGTCCAAAAGACGACCTGGTGTACCCACAACAATTTGTGGTCCCTGACGCAAAGCGCGTAATTGAACGTCATAACGTTGTCCACCATATAGTGCAACAACATTCACATTACGCATATGTTTAGAAAAATCTGCGCATGCTTCAGCTACCTGTACCGCCAGTTCACGGGTCGGTGCCAGCACAAGGATCTGCGGAGCTTTCAGCTCAGCATTAATGTTATGCAATAAGGGCAAGCTAAATGCTGCCGTTTTACCACTACCAGTCTGTGCCATACCCAGCACATCACGACCGTTTAATAAGTGAGGAATACATTGTTGCTGAATTGGAGATGGCTTTTCATAGCCAAGATCTTCCAGTGCAGAAAGAATAGGTGCTGATAAACCCAGATCAGCAAAAGAGATTTCAGTCTCAGTGGTCATGTAATGGTGCCTCATTAGTTATGGCGGCCAGTCTACATAACGCATCGAAAAGAATTTCGGTCATTTTCATTTAAAATGTGAACTGGCTCAAAGTATGTAATTAAACGAACAAATAAGCCCTCATCGGTCAAGATGATGGACTTTGTTAATCGATCTCGAAAAATGTTCGTCAGCTATTGCTGGTCCGATTCTGATAGGTCGTCTTGTTCCTGGCCTAACAGCGCCAACTCCAACAATGCATAGCGGTGCTCAACAAAATTATGTGCATTATTAGCTACCGTCAGCTTGAATAACGCAGATGCGCTATCCTTGTCCCCCAGACTTAGGTAATGTTTACCTAAATAGAAGTCAGTTTCACTGAGATGCTCAGCGAGCGAAGTGTTATCCGTTGCATTCTCTTTTAAGCGATCCATCAATGTATATTCACTGATTTTACCTAAGTAGAATTCAACTATATTCCAGCCCCATTGCCCCCGGTTCGCTTTTTCGTAGTGTTGCGACAAATTTACCATCGCTCCTTTAGGATAAAATTCTTTTTCCACTAGGTACAACCACAACGAACGAAAAGGATCATTTGGATCGTCTTGATAAAACGCCTGCAGATCATCCTGCGCTAACTTATACCGGCCACCGTAATACAACGCGATGCCGCGGTTCAGACGCGCGTAATTGTAAGTTGGATCAAGCTCTAATACAGAATCAAACGCTTCATAGGCGGCATCAAAATTGCCAGCCTGCGTAAAGTAAATCCCCAGATAATTAAAAATCTCTGGAATATTAGGGCGAATAGATAAGGCAATAGAAAAATCATTCCGTGCCAAAGCCCTCAGCCCGAGACTATCATACAGCACACCTCTCTCATATAAAAGCTGTGCGTACTCATCTTCTGTCAATGACCGACTCGCGAGAATCTGTTCCATACGAGCCAGAATAACTTCCTGCTGCAATGAAGGTTGTAACGGAATAGCAAAAACTTCGTTTTTACGCCAATCCTTGCTGCTGCATCCTGTTAAAATAAGTATTGCTACAGCATAACACCAGCGCAGAAAAAAATTCATTTCCTACTCCCGAAAGTCAGACATTGATAAGAATGACCTATCACCCATCTTGCATTTATTGGGCCTCCTGCCCTCGAGTCTATTAAACGGCGCTTTTTTACAAGACACCGTTTATGACATCAAATTTATTCTGCTGATTGTGGTACCTGTGATGCTTCCTCAACAGTTGTACCCGCTGTTGCTTCTTTAATGCTCAAACGAACACGGCCCTGGCGATCAACTTCTAGTACTTTAACTGATACTTCCTGACCTAGCTGCAAATAATCAGCCACTTTCTCAACACGTTTATCCGCAATCTGAGAAATATGTACCAGACCTTCTTTACCACCACCGATAGCAACAAATGCGCCGAAATCAACGATACGGGTTACTTTACCAGCGTAAACACGCCCAACTTCAATCTCCGCAGTAATTTCTTCAATACGACTGATTGCATGTTTTGCTTTTTCGCCATCAGTTGCAGCAATCTTCACTGTTCCATCATCTTCGATTTCAATAGTAGTACCGGTTTCTTCAGTCAGCGCACGGATAACTGAGCCTCCTTTACCGATAACATCTTTGATCTTGTCAGGATTAATCTTGATAGTGTGAATGCGTGGTGCAAATTCAGAAATATCATTACGTGGGCAATGAATTGCCTGCTCCATTACACTCAGGATATGCAAACGTGCACCTTTTGCTTGATTCAGAGCAACTTGCATAATTTCGCGAGTGATACCTTCAATTTTGATATCCATTTGCAGAGCACTAACACCTTCACGGCTACCTGCTACTTTAAAGTCCATGTCTCCCAAATGATCTTCATCACCCAGAATGTCAGACAGAACAACAAAGTTATCCCCTTCTTTCACCAGCCCCATTGCAATACCAGCAACAGCAGCTTTAATCGGTACACCTGCGTCCATCAGTGCAAGAGATGCACCACAAACAGATGCCATTGAAGATGAGCCGTTTGATTCAGTAATTTCAGAAACTACACGAACAGTATATGGGAATTCATTAGCTTTCGGCATGACTGCCAATACACCACGTTTAGCCAGACGGCCGTGACCAATTTCACGACGTTTTGGCGAACCAATCATACCCGTCTCACCAACAGAGTATGGAGGGAAGTTATAGTGCAGCAGGAAGCGATCTGTGCGTTCACCCATCAGCTCATCAATGATTTGTGCATCACGTTCTGTACCCAAAGTCGCAGTAACCAAAGCCTGAGTTTCACCACGAGTAAACAGTGCAGAACCGTGGGTACGAGGCAGAACACCAGTACGTACGTCCAACGCACGAATCATATCCTTTTCACGACCATCAATACGTGGTTCACCACGTAAAACACGACTGCGAACAACATTTTTCTCTAAGCTACCCAAAATCTCATGGATTTCGGCTTCATCCAGAGTTTCATCCTGTTCCAACAATACTGCTGAAACTTCATCTTTGATAGCATCAACTTGAGCATAACGCTCTTGTTTCTCAGTGATACGATAAGCATCACCCAGACGGCTTTCTGCCAATGCGGCGACCCGATCATGTAATTCTTGGTTAACAGGTTCTGGTGTCCAATCCCATTTTTCTTTGCCCGCTTCCGCAACCAATGCATTAATGTTATCAATAACCACCTGTTGTTGATCATGACCAAACACCACCGCGCCCAGCATTTGCTCTTCAGTTAACAGATCCGCTTCAGATTCAACCATCAGTACAGCGCCAGCAGTACCTGAAACCACGAGATCCAAACGGCTATTTTTCAGCTCATCACTAGTTGGGTTCAGTATATATTGATCATTGATATAACCAACACGAGCAGCGCCAATTGGACCATTGAATGGAATACCAGAAAGTGCTAGTGCAGCAGAAGCACCAATCATTGCAACAATATCAGGATTAACTTGTGGATTAACAGAAACAACAGTTGCTACAATCTGAACCTCGTTCAGGAAACCTTCTGGGAATAGAGGGCGCAGAGGACGATCAATCAAACGAGCTACCAGCGTTTCACCTTCTCCCGGGCGGCCTTCGCGACGGAAAAAACTACCTGGAATACGGCCAGCAGCGTAAGTACGCTCCTGATAGTTAACAGTCAGTGGAAAGAAATCCTGACCAGCTTTTACTTTCTTCTGACCAACAACAGTTACGAATACAGCAGTGTCATCCATATTTACCATAACAGCAGCTGTGGCCTGGCGAGCCATCATACCTGTTTCGATAGTAACGGTATGTTGACCATATTGAAATTTACGAACAATCGGACTCAGCAAAATAATATCCTTTCGTTAACATTGCCTTTTATATTCAGCAGGCAACAATGAATGATCTCTTCATGCCACATCCTCGCGACTAATGACAGCTCTTACTCCATTAAAAACTCTCATTAGCCGCGCGAACCTCTGTAACCGAAGAGCCTTACCAAAAACCACCATCAGCATTCTTATACTGTTACATAATGATGGCTTTTCAGAAGAAAAGGGGCCATATATGGCCCCTTTCCGCTGAAACTTGCTTGATTAGCGACGCAGGCCGAGACGCCCAATCAGCGCAGTGTAACTTGTTACATTTTTACGCTTCAGATAGTCCAGCAATTTGCGGCGCTGAGAAACCATGCGCAGCAGACCACGACGGCTGTGGTGATCTTTTTTATGCTCTGAGAAATGGCCCTGCAAGTGATTAATCTGCGCAGTCAGCAGAGCAACCTGTACTTCACTAGAACCACTGTCATTCGCATCACGACCAAATTCCGCAATAATTTGCGCTTTTGCTTCAGTACTTAGAGACATATTATAACTCCAAAAAAATATATAAATTAAAATCACGGGTGCCGATCTCTAATTCAGCCGCCCAACATATAGCTGCGCCATTCTACGCCGCAAATAAGTTAAGCGCAAGATGACCCCAAATACCCTAGTCCCTGCTTTCAACAACCAAACGACGGGGAGCAACAAGCCCATCATCATTAATAGCAGCAATGCCGATGAATTTCCGCTCATCACCTTCAGTTACGCGTACCATACTTTCAACCAGTGCCAAAGATTTGGCACTTCGCACTGCTTGGCCTTGTTTAAAATAAGACGCAACGACTGGAAGTAAATTAACTTCTGGAAAATGAGCAACTGCACTATCCATTGGCAATAACAATGGATCAATTAATTCGCCCACAGGTATTTCCCGATCTTCGGCCTGCTTTTGCAATTCATATAATTGCTCAAGTGTCACCATTCGATCATTTGGGTAATTCGCTACCTGCAAACGGCGTAAATAAATAACGTGAGCACCACAACCTAATAACTCGCCTAAGTCATCAATAATGGTACGAATATAAGTTCCTTTCGAGCAGTGTATCTCCAATTCCAGCTCATCCTCTTCCCAACGGATAAACTGTAATTCATAAACCGTAATTGGCCGAGCTTCTCGTTCTACTTCAATACCCTGACGGGCATATTCATACAATGGTTTTCCCTGATGTTTCAGTGCAGAATACATGGAGGGAATTTGCATGGTATTACCACGGAATTTATTCAAAGCATCATCAAGCTGAGCTTGATCTAGCTGAATTGCTCTCTCACTAATGATCTGCCCATGTGAATCAGATGTGTCAGTTCGCTGACCAAGACGGGCCACTACCCGGTAACGCTTATCGGAATCAAGTAAGAACTGGGAGAATTTAGTCGCTTCACCGAGACAAACCGGTAGCATACCCGTTGCCAATGGGTCCAACGCACCAGTGTGGCCAGCTTTGCTGGCATTAAAAATACGTTTTACTTTTTGCAGTGCATCATTAGAAGAAATATCTTGCGGCTTATCCAGTAACAGCACACCATGTATATCACGACCGCGACGACGACGCCCCATTAGTTCTCCTCTTTGCGATCCGCAGAAGCCCGACGTTGTTCATCATCCTTCACGACATTAGTAACCAGATTAGACATTCTCATCCCCTCTACCAAGGAATTGTCATAGGAAAATGTCAATTCCGGTACAACACGCAAACGCATTGCTTTACCCAACAGAGAACGTATAAAACCAGATGCTTCATTCAATGCCTTAATACCATTTTTCACTACATCAGAATCATGCTCTTCAGTTAGCACATTTAGAAAAGTGACGAAAACTTTGGCATAAGCTAAATCACGTGAAACTTCAACACCAGAAACAGTTGCCATACCGATCCTTGGATCTTTTACTTCTCGCTGCAAAATGATGGCAATTTCTTTTTGCATTTCCTGTGCAACACGCTGAGTACGACTGAATTCTCTTGCCATTTTGTTGTATCTCCTGACATTGGGGGGCATAAGCCCCCCAACAATGAAATTAACCAGCGGTAGGAATTAAGCGATAGAACGTTTCACTTCAATTATTTCAAATACTTCTATCATGTCACCAACACGAACGTCATTGTAGTTCTTAACACCAATACCACATTCCATACCATTACGAACTTCGTTAACGTCATCCTTAAAGCGGCGCAGGGATTCCAGCTCACCTTCGTAGATTACCACGTTATCACGCAGTACGCGGATTGGGTTATTACGCTTAATAGTACCTTCAGTCACCATACAACCGGCTATCGCACCGAATTTCGGTGACCTAAACACATCGCGAACTTCTGCTAAGCCCATGATCTGCTGTTTATATTCAGGTGACAACATACCACTCATCGCCTGTTTAACTTCATCAATCAGGCTATAGATGACAGAGTAATAACGCAGATCCAGGTTTTCATTTTCAACGACACGGCGCGCAGAAGCATCGGCCCGAACGTTGAAACCTAGAATAATTGCATTAGAAGCAGCTGCCAGTGTTGCGTCAGTTTCTGTAATACCGCCTACACCAGAACCAATAATTTTTACTTTCACTTCATTAGTAGACAGTTGTTCCAATGCTTCGCGAATTGCTTCACATGACCCCTGAACGTCAGATTTCAGAACGATATTCAGCTCAGAAACCTCACCTTCTTCCATGTTAGCAAACATGTTTTCCAGTTTAGATTTCTGTTGACGAGCCAGCTTAACTTCACGGAATTTACCCTGACGATACAGAGCCACTTCACGGGCTTTTTTCTCATCACGTACAACGGTTGCTTCATCACCAGCCGCAGGTACGTTGGACAAACCAAGGATTTCCACTGGAATAGATGGACCCGCAGAAAATACTTCACGACCCAGTTCATCGCGCATTGCGCGAACTCGTCCATATTCAAAACCACAAAGTACGATATCGCCTTTGTTTAAAGTACCTTCTTGAACTAGTACTGTTGCAACTGGACCACGACCTTTATCCAGGAATGATTCAATGACAACGCCGCTAGCCATACCAGAACGAACAGAGTTCAGTTCAAGAACTTCAGCCTGCAATAAGATTGCGTCTAGCAGCTCATCAATACCGATACCGGCTTTAGCAGATACATTGATAAACTGAGTTTCACCGCCCCACTCTTCAGGTTGAACACCATGCTGAGAAAGCTCGCTTTTCACACGATCTGGATCAGCTTCTGGTTTATCGATTTTGTTAACCGCAACAACCACAGGAACATTCGCGGCTTTTGCGTGCTGGATAGCTTCAATAGTCTGAGGCATCACACCATCATCAGCAGCAACAACCAGAACCACGATGTCAGTAGCTTTCGCACCACGTGCACGCATTGAAGTAAATGCAGCATGCCCCGGAGTATCTAAGAAAGTGATCATGCCGCTTTCAGTCTCAACATGGTAAGCACCGATATGCTGGGTAATCCCGCCGGCCTCACCAGAAGCAACCTTCGTAGAACGAATGTAATCCAGAAGAGAAGTTTTACCGTGGTCAACATGACCCATGATGGTCACAACCGGTGCTCGAGGTTCAGCGACAGCTTCACCTGTATCACGATCGCTCATCAGCGCTTCTTCCAGCTCATTCTCACGACGCAGGATGACCTTATGGCCCATTTCTTCAGCAACCAGTTGTGCAGTTTCCTGATCAATCACCTGGTTGATAGTTGCCATTGCACCCATTTTCATCATGGCTTTGATGACCTGAGAACCTTTAACAGCCATTTTGTTAGCCAACTCAGCAACAGTAATCGTTTCACCAATCACAACATCACGGTTAACAGCTGCTACAGGCTTGTTGAAACTCTGTTGTAATGTACTGGTTTTGCGCTGCTTGCCTTTTGTACGGCCAACTGCACGGGCTTCCTCGCGATCTGCTTTAGATTCTGAATGTTTATTATTTTTCTTCTGACGGGTAGTTTTACCACTACGGCTACGAGCACGACGATCGCCTTCAACTTTGGCATCGTTTTCATCCTCAGCAGCACGAGCATGGCGAGAGGTAGTCACATGATAATCATCGTTATCGCTGGAATCTGAATCACTTGACCATTTATCCTGATTCTCCTCAGCCATACGACGAGCTTCCTCAGCAACACGTTTAGCTTCCTCTTCTACCTTACGGCGCATCTCTTCTTCTGCTTTACGCTTAAGATCAGCAGCTTCTGCTTCGCGACGCGATTTTTCATTTTGAGCTGTTTTATCAGTCTGAGCTGGTTTTTGTCTATGTTCGGTATGTTGATTGGTCACTTTTTCATTTTCCGCTGCCTGGCGTTTAGCTTTTTCAGCTGCTTCACGTTTGGCGTTTTCTTCTGCCTCACGTTTAGCCTGATCATCAGCAAGTTTCCTTGCTGCTATTTCGGCTTCGCGTTGCACTTTTTCTTCTGCTTCACGCCGTGCTTGCTCTTCCGCTTCACGCTTCGCTTGTTCTTCCGCTTTAGCCTGTTCAATTGCATCGCGGTTCACATATGTGCGCTTTTTGCGGACCTCAACGGCTACCGGTTTGCTTTTACCATCGGTGCCTGAAACATTTAGTGTACTACGTGTTTTACGCTGTAATGTTAGTTTATCGGGTTTACCAGCTGAACCACCTTGCTCACGATTCAAATGTGCCAGTAAAGCTTCTTTTTCTTTCTGAGAGACAAAATCAGCTTCGGTTTTTTTAATCCCTGCATCAGCAAATTGCTGTACCAGACGATCAACCGAAGTCTGGATCTCTTCTGCCAGTGATTTTACGGTTACATCTGTCATGCTGTTCCTTCCTGCTACAGTTTATTACGCATCATCGCCAAACCAACAGATATTGCGGGCAGCCATGATGAGCTCGCCTGCTTTCTCATCATTCAAACCTTCAATATCAGATAGGTCGTCGATACCCTGCTCGGCAAGATCTTCCAGCGTACAGATGCCACAGGCAGCTAGGTCAAATGCCAAAGTGCGGTTCATACCAGTCAGATTTAACAACTCTTCAGTTGGTTGTTTATCACTGAGGCTTTCTTTCTGAGCCAGTTCCAGAGTAGTTAAAGCAGCTTTCGCACGTTCACGCAGGACTTCGATAGTTTCCTCATTAAGGCCCTCAATTTCCAGAAGCTCATTAATTGGTACATAGGCCAATTCTTCTAGAGTTGAGAAACCTTCTTCGACCAGAACAGTAGCGAATTCTTCATCAATATCGAGATGCTTAGTGAATGTATCAATAGAAGCGTGAGCTTCTGCCTGATGTTTTGCTTGCAGCTCCTCAGCAGTCATGACATTCAATTCCCACTTGTCATCACCACGGTGTTTTTTCAGCAACTGCGCAGCTAGGCGTACGTTTTGACCATTACGACCAATAGCCTGAGCTAAGTTATTGCTTTCCACGGCAACATCCATCGTGCACTTATCTTCATCAACAACAATAGATGCAACATCAGCCGGAGCCATCGCATTAATGACGAATTGAGCTGGGTTATCATCCCACAGTACAATATCAATTCGTTCGCCGCCCAGCTCGCTGGAAACGGCTTGTACCCGCGCGCCACGCATACCAACGCAAGCACCAACTGGATCGATACGCTTGTCATTAGTTTTTACTGCGATCTTAGCGCGGGAACCCGGATCACGGGCAGCAGCTTTAATTTCGATAAGCTCCTCACCAATTTCCGGAACCTCGATACGGAACAGTTCAACCAGCATTTCCGGACGGGAACGGCTGACAAACAATTGCGCACCTCGTGCTTCAGGGCGAACATCATACAGTACACCACGCACGCGGTCACCTGGACGGAAATTTTCCCTTGGTAACATATCTTCGCGAAGGATAACTGCTTCAGCATTATTGCCCAAATCAAGAGTGATATTCTCACGATTTACTTTTTTAACCACACTGGTGATGATCTCACCTTGCTGCTCACGAAACTGGTCAACAACCATAGCGCGTTCAGCTTCACGTACTTTCTGTACGATAACCTGTTTAGCCGTTTGTGTTGTAATACGATCAAATGTTACTGATTCAATTTGATCTTCGGTATAACTACCCAAATCAATTTCAGGCTCTTCAAATCTAGCCGCTTCCAGCGTAATTTCACGAGTCGGCTGAGTTACCTCTTCAACAACTAACCAACGGCGGAAAGTATCAAAATCGCCAGATTTACGATCAATACTGACACGAACATCAATATCTTGTTCATATTTTTTCTTGGTGGCTGTGGCCAGTGCTGTTTCCAGCGCCTCGAAGATTTTTTCGCGTGGAAGGGATTTTTCGTTGGAAACCGCTTCCACAACAGCCAGAATTTCTTTATTCATCCTAGTTGCCTCATCCGAACTTTAAAAGTGGGGTACCAGGTTCGCTTTCTGGATGTTGCTCAGTGCGAACACTTCATCTTTTCCATCCACCGTAACCGTGATCATTTCTCCGTCGACAGTTTTGATAATGCCCAGCCATTTCCGACGGTTTTGCATTGCTATACGTAAAACCAGACTGACTTCCTCACCAATAAAACGCTGGTAATGTTCAGCAGTGAACAACGGGCGCTCCAAGCCAGGTGAAGAAATTTCCAGGTTATAAAGCACTGAGATAGGATCTTCGACATCCAATACCGCACTGACCTGGTGGCTAACATCAGCACAATCATCAACAGTGATACCATTTTCACTATCAATATAGATCCGCAGTGTAGAAACACGCGCACGAATAAACTCTAAGCCGACTAATTCAAAGCCTAAAGCTTCAACTGGTGCTGAAATCATCGCTGTTAATTTTTGTTCTAATGTGGACAAGCCCACCCCCAAGACATAAAAAAAGGGCTTATTAGCCCAGTAGTTCTGTTGTCAAATAACAAAAAACCCCGAAATTCGGGGCTTTGTGCAACTGGACCCTGTTTGCTGCCAGCGGCTTCAACCACTCATTCCACGCACCTTTCAAATCAGGACCAATATCTTAAATATTGCTGAATTATTTCATTTTAAAAGGTGCATCTTATTAAGAAGTGGTTGCGGGAGCCGGATTTGAACCGACGACCTTCGGGTTATGAGCCCGACGAGCTACCATGCTGCTCCATCCCGCGTTCGAAAACGTGGCAAATATTACGCTGATAACTGCGAAAACGCAAGCTATCTGAATAATGGTACCGAGGACGGGACTTGAACCCGTAAGCCCTAGTGTGGGCACTACCACCTCAAGGTAGCGTGTCTACCAATTTCACCACCTCGGCACTGACATGAGGCAATCTACCAACTGACAACCTCACCTTTAATTCTCTTCTGTGACGATTACTGGGGAATGTCACTATTTGGCGTTGCTGGCGCTGGCGCTGTCGGAATTTCTGTTGATTTCTCGACTTTAGCGGGCTCACCAATATTTTCCCACTTACTGCTTGTACCAGTTTGATTGCTAGTCATATTACCAAGCACCAAACTAATAATGAAAAACAGAGTGGCAAAAATTGCGGTCATACGGGTCATGAAGTTACCTGAACCCGACGAACCAAACAGTGTTGCAGATGCACCCGCACCGAAGGAAGCACCCATATCAGCACCTTTACCCTGCTGTAGCATAACCAAGGCAACCAGCCCGATAGCAACTAGCAAGAAAACAATTAAAAGAGCTTCATACATATGTTGTACCTGTATCCTCGTGGGGTTTACCACAATCTAGGTGGTTACCTTAATACTGCATCACCCACTCAAACAGGTTAACCGCCTGACTGAGTGGGTCTGAATACTAACCAAACCACACCTGATACGCAAGGTTAATTTCAATAATCAGAATCACTTGAAGAAAAAAACAACAAATTAACCGGCATGTTTCACTGCATCAGCAATACGATGCGCCAGAGCGGTTACCTGCTCATTATCTTCACCTTCTACCATGACGCGAATCAATGGCTCAGTGCCAGACTTACGTAACAATACTCGTCCACAGCCATTTAATTCAGCTTCAACAGACCTGGTGACATTAATTACATTTTCTGATTGAAGTGGATCATGTGAACCGGAGAAACGAACATTCACCAACACCTGCGGTAAAAGTTTCATACCACTACACAAATCATGCAGGCTCATATGGTTGCGCACCATTGCGCTCAGAACCTGAAGGCCAGCAACAATACCATCACCTGTAGTGGTTTTATCAAGCAGGATAACATGACCAGAGTTTTCAGCGCCTAAACGCCAACCTTCTTCCTGTAGTTTTTCCAATACATAGCGGTCACCCACTTTAGTACGCAAGAATGGGATACCAAGCTGTTTCAATGCCAATTCCAATCCCATATTACTCATCAGCGTACCAACAACACCACCACGCAGTTGTCCCAGTCTCAATGCTTCACGAGCAATAATATAAAGGATCTGGTCGCCATCAACTTTCTGCCCTAAATGGTCAACCATAATAACGCGATCACCGTCACCATCGAATGCCAAACCAACGTCTGCTTTTTCCTCCACAACACGTTGCTGCAACAAACGAACATCGGTAGCGCCACATTTTTCGTTAATATTAATACCGTTTGGCTCGCAGCCAATCGTCACAACGTTAGCCCCCAATTCTCTAAGTACATTTGGAGCAATGTGATAAGTAGCACCATTAGCGCAATCAAGCACAACTTTCAATCCATTGAGACTTTGCTCACTCGGAAATGTGCCTTTACAGAATTCAATATAGCGACCTGCAGCATCGACAATACGGTTTGCACGTCCCAATTCAGCAGATTCTACACAAGTCAGTGGTTTTTCCATTTCAGCTTCAATAGCTTCTTCCACATCATCTGGCAGTTTTGTGCCGTCGATAGAGAAGAATTTAATACCATTATCGTAATAAGGGTTATGAGAAGCAGAGATAACAATGCCAGCTTCAGCGCGGAAAGTACGGGTCAGATAAGCAACAGCAGGTGTTGGCATAGGACCTGTGAATGAAGCTGATAAACCGGCAGCTGCCAAACCCGCTTCTAAAGAAGACTCCAACATATAGCCAGAAATACGGGTATCCTTACCGATAATGATCTTACGAGAACCATGACGGGCCAATACCTTACCTGCAGCCCAACCGAGCTTTAACACAAAATCCGGCGTAATCGGACTGTCACCCACTTTGCCACGGATGCCATCAGTACCAAAATATTTACGGTTACTCATAATTTTTCTCTTCCTTTGCTGAAAGTGTTGCTTCGACAATTCGCATTGCCTGCACAGTTTCTCTAACGTCATGTACCCGGATAATCTGCGCTCCTTGCATAGCAGCAATAACAGCACAGGCCACACTACCGGCAACCCTTTCTTGTGGCGGCACATTAAGCAACTGACCTATCATAGACTTACGAGACATTCCTGCTAGCACAGGCAAGCCAAATTGATGAAATTCGTTTAAATACGCCAATAATTGATAATTATGTGTCAAGCTCTTACCAAAACCGAAGCCAGGATCAAGAATAAGTTTATTTTTTTCTATCCCTGCCGCAACACAACGTTCAATTTGTTTAGTAAAAAATTGTTTCACTTCACCCAATACGTTTTCATAATGTGGCGCATCCTGCATAGTCCGTGGCTGCCCCTTCATATGCATCAAACAAATAGGTAAGCCAGATTGAGCAGCGCTTTCTAAAGCACCAGGCTCTTGCAATGAACGAATATCATTAATCAAACAAGCGCCAGCTCTTGCCGATTCACTCATAACCAATGCTTTTGATGTATCAACAGAAATCCAGATATCAAAGCGCTGAGCTAAAGCCTCAACAATCGGTACAACCCGATCTACTTCTTCCTGTTCACTGATTTCATCAGCGCCCGGACGGGTAGATTCTCCACCGATATCAATGATCGCAGCTCCTTCAGTAATCATCTCTTCCGCATGTCGTAAGGCCATATCAAAAGTATTGTAAGTACCACCATCAGAAAATGAATCTGGAGTAACGTTCAAAATACCCATCACTTGTGGGCGAGAAAGATCGAGAACACTACCTCTGGCTATGAGTTGCATGTTGGTCTGCCTTTAATGTCAAAACCCCAGGGCTTACCTGGGGTTTGATGAGTATATCTGCCAGACTCAGGAACAATTACCGATCATTGTTTCCCGGCTTCCCTGGCTGTTCGCCACTTTGTACCGATGTATCGATATCACCAGTTGGTTTTACAGGCTGTGGCGGAGATGTATTATCTGCTGGACGGCTGTTATTGTTGCTACCATTACCATTTTCCCATCCTGCTGGCGGTCGCACATTTGTACGATTCATTAAATCATCAATCTGAGGTGCATCAATAGTTTCATACTTCATCAATGCATCTTTCATTGAATGCAGGATATCAAGGTTATCCATCAAAATCTGGCGGGCACGTTGATAATTATTATCGATAATTGCCTTAACTTCCTGATCAATCAAACGAGCTGTTTCATCAGACATATGTTTAGCTTTAGCAACTGAACGCCCAAGGAACACTTCACCTTCTTCTTCCGCATAGAGCAATGGGCCAAGCCTTTCCGAGAACCCCCACTGCGTCACCATATTTCGGGCGATTGACGTCGCTACTTTGATATCGTTAGATGCGCCAGTAGAAACATTGTCCGGACCGTAAATAATCTCTTCTGCCAGACGACCACCGTACAGAGTTGAAATCTGACTTTCCAGTTTCTGGCGGCTGGCACTAATCTGGTCACCTTCCGGTAGGAAGAAAGTCACGCCCAAAGCTCGGCCACGCGGAATAATGGTAACTTTATGAACAGGATCATGCTCAGGAACTAGACGACCGATAATTGCATGGCCTGCTTCATGATAAGCAGTTGATTCTTTTTGCTCTTCCGTCATCACCATGGAGCGGCGTTCTGCACCCATCATGATTTTGTCTTTCGCTTTTTCGAATTCAACCATAGACACCACACGTCTGTTGCCACGGGCAGCAAACAGAGCAGCTTCATTCACCAGATTCGCCAAATCAGCACCAGAAAATCCTGGAGTACCACGTGCAATAACCGAAGCGTTAACATCAGTATCCAAAGGTACACGACGCATATGAACTTTTAAAATCTGCTCACGACCACGTACGTCTGGTAGGCCAACAACAACCTGACGGTCAAAACGGCCAGGACGCAGTAACGCTGGATCAAGGACATCAGGACGGTTGGTCGCAGCAATAACGATAATACCTTCGTTACCTTCAAAACCATCCATCTCAACCAGCATCTGGTTTAAAGTCTGCTCACGTTCATCATGACCACCACCCAAGCCAGCACCACGCTGGCGACCCACTGCATCAATCTCATCGATAAAAATGATACAAGGTGCAGCTTTCTTCGCCTGCTCAAACATATCACGAACACGGGATGCACCAACACCAACAAACATTTCAACAAAGTCAGAACCAGAGATTGTAAAGAATGGCACTTTCGCCTCACCAGCAATTGCCTTTGCCAGTAAGGTCTTACCGGTACCCGGTGGCCCGACCATCAGAATACCTTTCGGAATTTTCCCACCCAATTTCTGGAAACGGCCTGGTTCACGTAAGTATTCCACCAGTTCACCAACTTCTTCTTTTGCTTCATCACAACCAGCAACATCAGCAAAAGTGGTTTTAATCTGGTCTTCTGTCAGCATACGGGCTTTGCTTTTACCAAATGACATCGCCCCCTTACCGCCACCGCCTTGCATCTGACGCATAAAGAAAATCCAGACCCCGATAAGCAGTAGCATCGGGAACCAAGAAATAAAAATAGAGGTTAGCAGGCTTGGTTCTTCGGGCGGCTCACCAACTACTTTTACATTCTTATTTAGCAAGGTGTCTAACAGCTTTTCATCCTGCACTGGCAGGTAAGTGGTATATCTACTGTTATCTTTCTTACTAACATTAATCTCACGACCTGAGATACGAACTTCGCGCACCTGATCCTGGGCTAACTCATTGATAAAGGTAGAGTAATCCACCCTACGACTATTGGAATCGCTGGGACCAAAACTCTGGAATAACGACATCAGCACAACTGCGATAACTAACCAGAGAATCAGGTTTTTCGCCATGTCACTCAAGGGATTAACCTCATATTACAACTGTGTTAACAAATAGCATTCAGGGTACTATAGTTTCCGCCCTGTCGCTACAATGTATACTTCACGCGATCGTGCCCGCGAAGCGTCTGGCTTACGAATTTTCACATTCGTAAACAGGGAGCGAATTTCCCTCAGGTATTCATCAAAGCCTTCTCCCTGAAATACTTTGACGATGAAACTCCCCCCGGGGGCCAGCACATCACGACACATATCTAACGCCAATTCAACCAGATACATGGATCGAGGAATATCGACCGCAGGTGTTCCGCTCATATTGGGTGCCATATCCGACATGACTACCTGGACTTTGTTATTACCAACTCGTTCAAGCAATGTTTTCAATACAAGTTCATCACGAAAATCACCCTGAAGGAAATCAACTCCAACAATTGGGTCCATCGGTAAAAGATCACAAGCAATGACCCGCCCATTCTCATTAATTTGACTCACTGCGTACTGAGACCATCCACCAGGGGCTGCGCCTAAATCGACAACGGTCATGCCGGGCTTAAAAATTTTGTCACTTTGTTGAATTTCATCAAGTTTAAACCAAGCGCGAGAACGCAGCCCTTTTTTCTGTGCCTGAAGAACATATTTATCACTAAAGTGTTCTTGTAACCAGCGACTGGAACTTGCCGAACGTTTTTTATTGGCCATTGTCCTTTCCAACTATACTAATAAAGAGCCAGATATCTATTGCTCGACACACCAAAACCACAACACACTATTTATGGTGATAGATATGAGATGGCGGTAGAATGTCCCGTTTTCAATCCTAACTAAGCAAAAAAACAATGACTCTTAACAAAAAACAAGTACAACACCTAAAAAGTCTCGCTCATCCGTTAAAACCTGTCGTTATGATCGGTAACAACGGTCTGACTGAAGGCGTGTTAGCTGAAATTGAACAAACGCTGACACACCATGAGCTTATCAAAGTCAAAATCGCAGGCGAAGATCGTGAAATCAAAAGTTTGATCGCCGATGCAATTGTCCGCGAGACCGGCGCATATAATGTGCAAATTATCGGGAAAATTCTGGTTCTTTACCGCCAATCGGAAGAACGCAAAATTATTTTACCTAAATAATCAAATCACATTTATATAAAAATGCCATGCGCATTATTATGATAAAAAAGGCCGAATCTGGCCTTTTTTACTTTCTATACAATTCTAGTGTAACTTTACCTAACGGAAATCGACAGCAACAAGCTGATCCTGAAGTTTAAATATATTCAACTTTCAAGATTTCATATTCAACTTCACCACCAGGCGTCTTGATAGTCACAACGTCATCAACCTCTTTGCCAATCAGGCCACGAGCAATCGGTGAATTCACGGAAATTAAATTTTCTTTAATATCAGCCTCATCATCACCTACAATCCGGTAAGTCTGCTCTTCGTCAGTATTTACATTCAAAGCTGTAACTGTAGCACCAAAAATAACACGTCCAGTCTTGGGCATTTTTGTAACATCAATCACTTGTGCATTAGAAAGCTTAGCTTCAATTTCCTGGATACGACCTTCGCAGAAACCTTGTTGTTCACGAGCTGCATGATATTCAGCGTTTTCTTTCAGATCACCATGTTCACGCGCTTCAGCAATGTCTGAAATAATTTTTGGACGACGTACGTTTTTCAGATAATCTAACTCTTCGCGCAACTTATCCGCGCCACGTACCGTCATTGGAATCTGTTTCATTATATTAATCCTCTAAATCTTTCCTGAGCAAAAACCAAACATCATCCTGATGTTTTCAGATAACAGCACAATGAGCACACCTTGTCGGGCGGGCTTCCAGACAATAAACAGTAATGTAAACCTCAGGATTACCCAGAGTTCACAATCATTTCTACATATTAATGTGTCATTCTAACGTAGACTTGATGATGGGTCATCGTTTACTTTTCCCCACTTTGCACCTTAGTATTGTGGTATGTCCACATCCACATGTGAAATTTATGTCCCTTTTTAAAATGGCCAGCAGATTAGTTTGCGTTACCACGCTGTATTTGACTATCACCAACGCAAATGCCACACCTGTTGAGGAATATGCACAATATTTGCCTGACGGTACCAATCTGGCGTTAATCGCCCAAAAAGTTGGCGCCAATACACCGTTACTTGATTATCACGGCCAGCAAATGGCTCTACCAGCAAGTACTCTAAAAGTTGTCACGGCCCTTGCAGCATTATTGCAACTAGGCAAAGACTATCGCTTTATCACCACACTAGAAAGTAATGGCAAAATTTCAAATGGTGTTTTAAAAGGGAATTTGACTGCTCGTTTTGTTGGAGATCCAACACTGACCCGTCAACAACTTCGCAATATGGTTACTGTTCTACAACAATCTGGTGTGAAAAAAATTGACGGGGATCTTCTGATAGATGTTTCCGCTTTTGCCAGCCACGATAAAGCTCCCGGTTGGGTATGGAACGACATGACCCAATGTTTCAGTGCTCCACCTGCTGCCGCAATTGTGGATCGAAATTGTTTTTCAGTTTCACTATATAGCGCGGAACGTCCCGGTGATACTGCATTTATCCGTGTCGCATCCTTTTATCCAGTGAATATGTTCAGTGAAGTTAAAACCCTAGCAAAAGGATCACCTGAAAGCCAGTACTGTGAGTTGGATGTGGTTCCCGGAGAACTTAACCGTTTTACGCTAACCGGATGCCTTACCCAACGCAGTGAACCATTACCACTGGCTTTCGCTATTCAGAATGGTGCCAGTTATGCAGGGGCAATTCTCAAAAATGAACTGCAAATTGCAGGAATTGAAATAACAGGCAATCTCAAACGCCAAAGCTTACCAACTGAACCCGGTAAAGTCCTGGCTCTGAATCAATCAGTACCATTACATGATCTGCTGAAAGTCATGCTGAAAAAATCTGACAATATGATCGCTGATACTGTATTCCGAACAATAGGCCAACAGCACTTTAATATACCAGGAACCTGGCGTTCAGGCTCTGATGCTGTACGGCAAGTATTAAAACAAAAAGCCGGTATCGATTTGGGAAATACCGTTATGGTGGATGGTTCAGGATTATCCCGCCATAATCTGATCACCCCAGCAACCATGATGGAAGTATTACAGTTTATTGCTCAACATGATCAAGAATTAGACTTTATTTCTATGCTGCCATTAGCGGGTCATGACGGCACGCTGAGATATCGGGGAGGGTTAGATGAAGCAGGAGTAAATGGGAAAGTTTCAGCTAAGACCGGTGCCCTGCAAGGAGTTTATAATCTCGCTGGCTTTATAACCACTGCCAATGACCAGAGAATTGCCTTCGTACAGTTTATTTCTGCCTATGCCGTACCACCAAAAGAATATCGTAACCGCCGAATTCCTCTAGTGAGATTTGAAAGCAGGCTATATAAAGATCTATACCAATACAACTAATACAATGAGCGCCACAAACATGTGGCGCCCTTAACTATAATGAAAGAAGGGAAGAATCAACGTTTATAAATAAACTCAACACCTTCGTTGTCATCTTCGTCCCAATCGTCATCCCAATCATCGTCTGCTTCCGAAACCTGATCCAATTGCTCTTTATGGTAATCATCCCACATGAATTCAACTTTCTCAGGCTGAGCTTCACCTTCTATTGTACTCATATTACGCGGTTGAGTTTTCATAAACTCCATGATATCCCAGCAAAGCTCTTTAACGCCCTGACGATTTACCGCAGAGATCATATAGAAGCCACTTTCCCAACCCAATTCATCAGCAATGGCTTGTGCACGCTGTTTAGCTTCTTCAGGCTCCAACAGATCAACTTTGTTGAATACTAACCAGCGGGGTTTTTGTGCCAGTTTTTCACTGTATTGCTGTAGCTCGTTGACAATAATTCGAGCATTTTCGACAGGATTCGATTCATCAACAGGACAGATATCGATTAAGTGCAGTAATACTCGGCAACGTTCCAAATGCTTCAAGAAACGGATTCCCAAGCCAGCGCCATCAGAAGCGCCTTCAATAAGTCCTGGAATATCAGCGACAACGAAACTCTGCTCGTTATCCATCCTTACTACACCCAAGCTTGGTACCAGAGTTGTAAACGGATAATCTGCAACTTTTGGTTTAGCAGCAGAAACAGCGCGGATAAATGTGGATTTGCCCGCATTTGGCATCCCCAACATACCAACATCCGCTAACAACATCAGTTCCAGCATCAGTTCACGGGTTTCACCTGAAGTTCCCATCGTTTTTTGGCGAGGAGCCCGGTTGACAGAAGATTTAAAACGGGTATTACCGAGTCCGTGAAACCCACCTTTAGCTACCATCAAACGCTGTTCATGGCGCGTCATATCGCCAAGAACCTCACCAGTTGCCACATCGCGCACACGCGTACCTACAGGCACTTTGATAGTGATATCCTGACCACGCTTACCTGTACAATCTCGGCTTTGACCATTTTGCCCACGTTCTGCCCGAAAAGATTTTTCAAAACGATAGTCAATCAATGTGTTGAGATTTTCATCTGCCAATAGATAAACATCTCCACCATCTCCACCGTCACCACCATCTGGCCCACCTTTCGGAATATATTTTTCACGGCGGAAGCTGACACAACCATTGCCACCATCCCCCGCAACAACCAGTATTCTGGCTTCATCTACAAATTTCATATCTTTTCTCCGTATGAGAGCCATATAGTGCTGGACGGCTGTTTTACCCAGAGATGGCGTATTGAGAATAATAAAAAGCCCCGCAACACATTGCAGGGCTTCTGATTCGGTTTATACCCGTTATCTTTCAAGTTGCCTCTTTGTTGGCTGCACTCACTCACCCCGGTCACAGAGTTATCTATGCTCCCGGGAATTCGCTCCTTTGCCGTCGCGATGCATCTTGAAATCCATTAGGTATATAACTCGAAAAACTTATTCAGCTTCGATGCTGATAAATTTGCGGTTTTTCGGGCCTTTAACTTCGAATTTAACTTTCCCGTCAGTCAGTGCGAACAGGGTATGGTCACGACCACAACCAACGTTATTGCCAGCGTGGAATTTAGTACCACGTTGACGAACAATGATGCTGCCTGCTAATACAGACTCGCCACCAAAACGTTTTACACCCAGACGTTTACTTTCAGAATCGCGGCCATTACGAGTTGAGCCGCCAGCCTTTTTGTGTGCCATTAATCTGCTCTCCTAAATCTTAAGCGATGCCAGTGATTTTAACATCAGTGAACCACTGACGGTGGCCCTGCTGCTTACGGCTGTGTTTACGGCGACGAAACTTAACAATTTTAATTTTCTCGCCGCGACCATGAGCAACCACTTCAGCTTTGATTTTAAAGCCTTCAACGACAGGAGCGCCGATTTTGATGTCATCACCATTAGCGACCATCAGAACCTGGTCAAACTCAACAGTTTCACCCGTTGCGATGTCCAGCTTTTCCAGGCGAATTGTTTGACCTTCGCTGACTCGGTGTTGTTTACCACCACTTTGGAAAACCGCGTACATATTAACTCCGCTTTCCGCACGCCCCCTATATATCATTCCAGAGCGCGCTATAAATATTCATAATAGGGCGCGAATTCTACGCAAAAAAGCCCAAGAAGACAAGAGCAGAATTAGAGCAGAAGATAAAAAAACGTAGTTTCTGAATTGTCATTTATTTGAACTGTTTTTCGAGTACAATCAAGACACAGCGATAACTATTGTAATATTAATATGAACACAGCTCTGCATTAGAACCCATAGCCGAAAAAAACATGAATTTAGAATCTATTATCAAGCTAACCGCTGATGATATGGCAGCGGTAAATGAAGCCATTCTTAGTCAGTTAAATTCTGACGTTACCCTTATAAATCAACTGGGCTACTACATAATTAGTGGAGGAGGAAAGCGCATTCGCCCAATAATTGCCATTCTAGCTGGCAGAGCATTGGGTCACCAGGGTGATAAGCATATTACTGTTGCTGCATTAATTGAATTCATCCATACAGCTACCCTATTACATGATGATGTTGTGGACGAATCGGATATGCGACGCGGTAAAGCAACCGCCAATGCCACTTTTGGTAATGCGGCAAGTGTACTGGTTGGTGATTTTATATATACTCGTTCTTTCCAGATGATGACAGCCCTTGACTCTATGCGGGTTCTCAAATTGATGTCAGAAGCCACCAATGTTATCGCTGAAGGTGAAGTTTTGCAGTTAATGAACTGCAATGACCCCAATATCTCCGAAGATGATTATATGCGGGTAATTTACAGTAAAACAGCTCGGCTATTTGAAGTTGCCGCTCACTCTTCTGCAATTCTTTCTAACGCCACACCAGAACAAGAAACCGCTTTACAAAATTACGGACGTTACTTAGGCACTGCATTCCAGCTAATTGATGATTTACTTGATTATGATGCTGATAGCAATACATTAGGCAAAAATACCGGCGATGATCTTAATGAAGGTAAACCTACATTGCCATTATTGCACGCTATGAATCATGGTAATCCAGAACAATCGGCACTTATTCGTGAAGCAATTGAAAAAGGTAATGGTCGCCATTTACTGGAAACCGTACTGACAACAATGAAACAATGCGGCTCGCTGGAATACACCCGTAAACGAGCAGAGGAAGAAGCAGATAAAGCAATTGCTGCTTTGCAGGTGCTGGAAAGCTCCCCATACAAGCAAGCACTTGTGGGGTTAGCTCATATTGCTGTACAACGTCTTTCTTAATTAATAATAACAAAACCTGGAATTAATCTGACTCCAGGTTTTTCTCTATGTCTTCAACACCTACATCAATATAACCAATAAGTTTTGCCAGCCCTTCCCGCAGAATGAATTTCACAACTTTTTCGCGCTCAACTTTCGTCAGTTGATAATAAGCCTCGACCCAAATTAAAAATGGGTCCTGCCTTTTATTTGTGTAATCAATAGTACTTTCCCCTACGGATAACACATTAAGTACATCTTCAGGCAAGCTGTTCATATGATATTCAAGAGCCTTGCCTTGAACACCCCGTTTACGTCTATATTCCCATCCTTCTCGTCTTGCCATCAGGTTTATCCCCTGTGGCGAAGAAGGAAGTCCGGCAATACCAACCAGCTCTTTAGCTGAGTACCATTCTTTTTTCATACTTTTCTTCTCACTTTGCACCGGGATAATGAAGAAGAAGCCAAGTTAGTTGGCATTTTTACTTTCCCAAAATAGGTCAAACAACAGAAAGTTTTTCTAAAAAGCTTCTGATCCCATCCCGTAAAATCATGGCTGTTACTGCCTGTTTCTCAGATTCTGACAACTGGTGGAACGCACCAACCCAAACCGATAACGGATCTTGCTTTTGCACCTGGTATTCAGAAGGTGATTCATGAAGTTCCAGTGCTGCGATAGTCTTTTCCGGAAAACAGGAATAGTGATACTCAACTGCTTTACCTTGTACGCCCCGTCTTTTCTGACGTATCCACTCTTCACGTTTTGCTCTGGCATTAATTCCTTGTGGTGATCCAGGTAACTCACCCACGCCGATTAATTCCTTGGCCGAATACCACTCTTTTTTCATCGCGTTTCTCTATTTTTGTAACCAAGTTCAAAAAAGAAGCTTTTAAGAAAAAATTTGGAAATATTTTCAGAAAAATAATGCTATTTTATTTCCAAATAACAGGTTTAAGTTCGTTATTGCTCTCATGCAGACCCGTTATTTATACCACTAACATAGCATCAAATTTAATAAAAAAAGGATTAAAAATGATTTCAAGGAAATCTGATTGGCATCCTGCTGACATAATTGCAGCTTTACGCAAGCGGGGAACAACCTTAGCTGAAGTATCACGCAAGGCGGGGCTTAGCTCATCAACACTGGCTAATGCACTATCACGCCCATGGCCAAAAGGGGAATGGATAATTGCGAATTATCTGGAAATACACCCCTCAGAGATTTGGCCGAGTCGTTATTTTGATCCAAACACTGGAGAATTATTAGAAAGGAAAACACGCGAACAAACAAATAATTAGCTAACGAATTATATTAGTTAAATAAAAACCGCCGGTAATTGTCATACCAGCGGTTTTTATTGCTTCACGGATATATTTTTTATTTATAAAATATATTAATT
>NZ_LJCS01000052.1:0-32671 GCF_001280945.1 Photorhabdus heterorhabditis
TTTTGAAAGGTAATCGACGTATTGCAACACGCTATGAAAAAACAGCACGAAACTATCTGTCGATGGTGAAATTAGGCTGTATTCGACTCTTTTGCCGGAGATTATATAATTAAGGGACACTACCTAGAAGTTAAAACAATAAACGGATCTGTGGTGACGGCAAAAATAGCAGGAATACTGTCTACGGCAAAAATAACGTCACTAATTTCAACCAGAATCAAGACCAAGATCAATGGAGTCGCATATAACAAACCGTTTTCTTTAACAAAAAAACGTTCACCATGGAGACTATCAGTCATACGAATATGCAATCTTAACCAACGGACAAAAGGCTTATCTCCTACCGAAGAATCCCCCTCCTTTGCCAACGCCATCTTAACACCTGTTACCAGCAGAAAGATGCCAAACAAATAGAGTATCCAACTGAATTGAGAAACCAACCAACTCCCCGCAAAGATCATCACAGTACGCAATACAATTGCGCCTAAAACACCATAAATAAGGACTCGGCGTTGCAAATTTGCCGGAATGGCAAAATAACTGAACAACATCAGCCAAACGAATACGTTATCAATAGCAAGTGCCTTTTCTAGCAAATAACCGGTAAGAAAAGCCATTACCTGGCTATTAGCGACGGCCCCCCCTAAAGTTTCTCTGAAATACCACCACAACCCTAATGCAAATAAGAGTGATAAACTTATCCAAATTACACTCCAGACAGCAGCCTGACGAAATGACATTACCTGCTCTTTCTTACGTCCCTGTAAGAATAGATCCAACAACAACATAACTGTAATTAAAACAGCGAAACTTCCCCATAAAACGGAACTACCCACTGAGTTCATTTTCTTCCTCTCACAAACAAAAACGGCCGAAGTCACAGAAGACGCCAGCCGTTGCTATATTTCTTTCCCACGTTATGGAGATGGATGTATTGCAAGCAACCTCGCCTTCTGGCAAGGTCTCACTTACAACATAGAAAATGTACCACTAGGTATAAATTCAAGGTTGCCCGGCTACCGGATGCTATTGCATCGTAATGACGATAAACCGGCTAAGGAAGTTACTCCCCTTTGCTATGGTGAAAAATAAATCAAATTCACACAAGAATCAATCTGCCATAAAAAATATTAACGCACAACCGAAAATATTAGAAAAATTAAACAAATAAAAAAGTTCCGTACTTCATATCTGTAAGCAGAAATCAACCATCATTAGATATATATAAACGACAACAAACTACGAAGAAAACAGGTTAAAACAGTAGAAAAAATAGCAATTAGTTTAAATAAGAAATCTAACAAGCCAATCTCAATAGACCCGTTTATTATTCGATGACAGTGAATGTTCAATTGATCACCAAAATTTTCTGTTTAGTCATCCTTGATTTTGTTACAGTGTATCAGGCGCGTCATTTTCCTCTTTCAAGGGATTGGAAAGGCATCACAACCGGCCAAATAATTAAAACAGGATATAATTTAATCAGCTTAGCCTCATGCTTTCAGGATGAACGAATAAAGGCATTTTAGGAACACCTGATGGAAATAGTAAAAGAACTTATATATGCACTTTGGCACCAAGATTATGAAACTTTGGCCAACCCATCCCTATTATGGGCCATTTATATCATGTTATTCTTGATTCTATTCCTTGAAAGTGGCCTGCTTCCCGCTGCATTTTTACCTGGAGACAGCCTGCTTATACTGGTTGGAGTGCTAATCGCTAAAGGTACAATGAGTTTCCCTGTAACGATTGCAATCTTGACTGCTGGAGCAAGCTTAGGCTGCTGGATAGGTTACCTTCAAGGAAAATGGTTAGGAAATACCAAAATAGTACAAAGCTGGCTTTCTCACCTTCCAGCCCATTATCACCAAAGAGCTTACAGCCTTTTTCACCGCCATGGCCTATCTGCTTTGCTTATCGGCCGTTTCCTCGCATTTGTAAGAACCTTATTACCAACACTTGCTGGTTTGACGGGTTTGCAAAATAGTCGTTTCCAGTTTTTTAACTGGCTCAGTGGCCTCCTGTGGGTCGTTATCCTTACCTCTCTGGGCTATGCACTCGGCAAAACCCCTATCTTCCGTCAGTATGAAGATCTGGTAATGAATTTCTTGATATTACTACCACTTGCTTTGCTAATTATTGGTTTTAGCGGTAGTTTGTTAGTTGTATGGCGTAAAAAAGTTTGCCATTCCCCACAAAAAAAGTAGTTGATTCTTAAAAAACACAATACTCCTCTCTGTTGCAGATGATTGTATCGTTTGCAACAGAATAGTGAAATAACGCTAATGTTTTTCATTCATCTTCTAAAATATAAGCTATATTTAATGATAGCCTTTTCCACCACCAGGAAAAGCAACTAACGTAAGTTAAATATCCATATCTTATACGAGGAGTAGTCTATATGATGCAGAACAAAACTACTGAAGATTTACATGTTGAACTAAAATCACTTGCGGATACACTGGAAGAAGTGATCAAACATTCCGGTGATAAATCCAAAGTCGAACTGGAAGAACTTCGCGGCAAAGTAGAGGACGTAATCAAAGATACTCGCTCTAAGCTCGGTAATGCCAGTGATATTATCGTTAAGCAAACAAAAGATATGGCAGTCCGTGCTGATGACTACGTTCACGATAAGCCATGGACAAGCATCGGTATTGGTACAGCCGTCGGCGCCATATTAGGTGTATTGTTAGCTAAACGCTAATATGAGTAATTCATCCAAATCTCAAGGCCCCGGTAAAGGGGTCCTTGATATTCTTCAGCGCATTGCCACTATCGTTATCGAGATAGTGGAAACTCGCTTACAACTGATCGTTGTAGAGTTGGAAAAAGAGAAAGCAACTCTGATACAACTGATAGTCATAGCCAGCCTGACACTGTTATTTACCGCTTTCGGCCTGATGTGTCTGCTTGTAATAATTTTTTGGGCTATCGATCCCGCCTGGCGTTTTACTGTGTTGGTTAGTACCACTGGAACTTTATTTCTTCTGGCGCTTATTGGACTCATATGGACTATCAGAAAAGCGCGAAATTCAACATTACTTAGCGCAACGCGAAAGCAATTAAAGATTGATAGAGAAATGCTGGAGGATAACAACAATGAGTAAACAGCGTCGGAAAAGAAAGCTGAAAAAACAGCAACTACTCAGAGATATCCAACAGCAACGGCTTGAACTCTCTAACAATACACAACTCTGGAAAAGTATCACCGAACCTTATGACAAAGGCTGGCAAAAGCTTTTGTCATTAAAACCTTATCTGCAACTTGGAGTCAGTGCTATTTCTTTATATGGGCTTCGCCATCCAGTGAAATTTTATCGTTGGTCGCGCTACATCATTCGAGTATTGAAATGGAAATAGCAATAATTTTTCATAATATACCTTATTAATGATCACTTTGGTTGCTTACATTCAAAAACTTTGTATAAAATTGTTAATAATCCTTGCTTACAACTAACCTCATCTCCCTCTAGTATACATTCTAATCCGTTAATGATTAGCAAATTGTACTATTTCAAGTTGGTACAAGTTAATTATCAAATAAACCATCGTGATTTACCTGTACATCTGGAGTTGTTAATGAAAAAGTTTGAAGACATCGCCCTGTTAGTGGCCCGTATTTTAATGCCAATCCTGTTTATCGTTGCAGGCTATGGGAAATTAGGTGATTCTTACGCAGGTACTCAACAATATATGAGTGCTATGGGCGTTCCTGGTTTTCTATTACCACTAACTATCTTACTTGAACTGGGTGGCGGCTTGGCAGTTCTGTTTGGTTTCTTAACTCGTACCACCGCGTTATTTACCTTTGGTTTTTGTATCTTGACTGCCGTTCTCTTCCACAGCAATTTTACTGAAGGCATGAACCAGACTATGTTTCTGAAAAATCTGACTGTTGGCGGCGGCTATCTGTTACTCGCTATCACAGGCCCCGGTAAATTTAGTATCGACCGACTGATGAATAGAAACTGGTAATATCCTGCCGAGAGATATAGAAAATCTTTCGGTTTACTTTAAATCCATAGACTCAACTTTTATTGAATTATACCCGTTATCTTTTTGAAAGATAACGGGTATATTATTTTATCGCTTACATAACTTCCATTTACCGGCTAGCAAATAATTTAGGGATTTCCCGCAAACACCAAGACTTAGCTTCCCCCATACTGTCTCGTCGCCATGCCATAATAATATTTGCGTCCTGACTGTATTCAGAACTAATCACCCGCAAACGACCCGCTGTAATATCTTGTTCCACCATAGGATAAGGCATGGTTGCAACCCCCAATCCAGCTAAGAGAGCACGACGTTTATCTTCCAGAGAACTGACCGTCAAACGCTGTTGTTTATCTAATAACTGAACCGTCAATACCGGGCGCTCCCTTGCTGTATCTGCCACAGCAATACCACGGTATTTCACTCGCGTCACATCAGACAAAGGTTCCGGTTCTTGGTGAATAGGATGCTCAGGGCTAGCTACATATACATTGGTAATGCTGTAAAGATGGCGCGAGTTAATTTCTGCCGATGCGCGGAAATGCATATCTGGCGCAATAACAATATCCGCCCGGCCAGTTTCCAGTCGCTCCCATGAGCCAGCCAAAACCTCAGTCAACAAAGAGAGCTGGGTGTTCGATTTCTGAGCAAGCTTGCCCACTAGTGGAAATAATAAAGATGCTGGAACCAGTGCCTCACAAACGATTGTCAGATGAGTTTCCCAACCCCGCGCTAATGCCTCAGCATCAGCAGTTAATTTATCCGCAGCCTCAAGTAATTGACGCCCACGCTCAAGTAACATACGTCCAACATTGGTAAATTTGGTTCTATGACCCGAACGGTCAAATAGCACCACATCCAACTCATCTTCCAGCTTTTGCATCGTATAGCTAAGTGCAGAAGGAACACGACCAAGTTCATCAGCTGCCGCAGCAAAACTTCCCCGCCGGTCAATCGCATCCATGACCCGTAGAGATTCCAGTGTAAGCGCTCGTTCTTTGCTCATATTTTTCTCAATCAGGAAATTTGAATATGGTGACCAGATTAACTGGCTAACATTTCGCCGTCCAGATAATTACTATTTTAGTGTGTGTTTTTTAAGGTAATCGCTATCATGATTGTAAATAGAGAAGCAAAGCAATGTGGAAAAGCTGACTATGGTTGGCTACAAGCTCGTTATACATTTTCATTTGGTCACTATTTTGATCCAAAATTTTTAGGGTATGGCGCTCTGCGCGTACTTAATCAGGAAACTATCGCACCAAAAGCCGCTTTCCAGCCTAAATCTTATCCACATGTAGATATACTGAATATTATTCTACAAGGAGGAGCAGAATATCGTGACAGCGAAGGCAATCATGTCCGAGCTTACAAGGGAGAATGCTTACTATTCTCTACTCGTCAGGGTATCAGCTACAGTGAACATAATATCAGTGCCAATAAGCCACTAACTCGCTTACAGCTTTGGCTGAATGCCTTCCCTCAGCAGGAGAGTTTACCGTTGCAGCGGATGGAATTATCAGAACAACCATTAACTATGCTGGCCTCTCCAACTGCCGAAGATGGGAGTATGCAATTACGTCAGCAAGTGTGGGTCAACCATATTTCTCTTAATAAAAATCAATCTCATTGTCTGCAATTAAAAGGAAAAAATGCCTATCTGCAATCCCTAAACGGGAACATAAAAATAAAAGGTGATTCGAAGGATAACGCCTTGATTAAATGTGGAGATGGCGCTTTTATTCATGAAGAAAATCATCTGGCTTTAAAAGCAGATACTGAATTTCAAGGTTTATTAATTGATCTGTCAGCCTGAAAAAGTGCAAGCCCCATCAGGTAACAACCTAATGGGGCTAAATTTGTGAAGTTGACCGATAAGCCGGGTTCTGTCGTGGACAATCATTCATCTAGGCCAGCACTTGCGCACTGGCTCAAGCAACCTACCCGGGTTCGATACGGGCCGTACCTAGTGAACCCCTATTTGGCCTTGCTCCGGGTGGAGTTTACCGTGCCACGAACTGTTACCAGTCGCGCGGTGCGCTCTTACCGCACCCTTTCACCCTTACCTGATCCTGCATAAGTAGGCCATCGGCGGTTTGCTCTCTGTTGCACTAGTCGTAGGCTTTCACCTCCCAGACGTTATCTGGCACCCTGCCCTATGGAGCCCGGACTTTCCTCCCCTCTATCTATCATCCACAAGGGATAATGATAAAGCAGCGATTGTCTAGTCAACTCCGCGGCGGATTATAAGGGGTTTGCCTGACGATGTATAGGCGTTTACTGATTATCTGTCTTGTTTATCAGCAACTGTCATTATCTTCATTTTGTCCCAGAGCATGACGATAAAGTGCATTTTTCTTCACACCATGAATCTCTGCTGCCAATGCAGCAGCTTTCTTCAGCGGCAATTCTTGCTGAAGAAGTTCCAGCGTTCTTAATGCCTCTGGAGATAAAGCATCATCAGCGGTTTTTTTATAACCTTCAACAATCAATACCATTTCACCACGGCGGCGGGTTTCATCTTCTTTAATCCATACCAGAAGTTCACCTACCGACATTCCCTGAATTGATTCCCAGGTTTTTGTCAGTTCCCGCGCCAAAACGACATAGCGTTCAGCCCCCCACACTTCAACCATATCTTCTAAACTATCGATCAAACGATGAGTAGATTCATAAAAAATTAAAGTACGTGGCTCCTGTTCCAAAGCCCGTAAAGTATCTTTCCGACTTTTACTCTTAGCAGGCAAAAATCCTTCATAACAGAAACGATCAGATGGCAAACCAGCAGCAGACAATGCAGTTATAGCTGCACAAGGCCCTGGAAGAGGGACAACGTGAATACCTGCTTCACGGCAACGACGAACGACATGATAACCAGGGTCGTTAATCAATGGGGTTCCCGCGTCAGAGACTAATGCAATGCTCTTCCCCTGCTGAAGTGTTGTAATTAATTGATCTGCTTTCTGCTGTTCATTATGATCATGAAGTGCGAACATACGCGCATTAATGGCAAAATGTTGAAGCAACAAGCCCGTATGTCGCGTATCTTCGGCCGCAATCAAATCGACATGCTTAAGAACTTCAAGCGCACGCTGAGTAATATCGCCCAAGTTTCCAATGGGGGTTGGCACAACATATAGCGTGGATGTCGTAACCACTGCTCGATTGGGTTGATTCATTGTTTCATCCGAATGACCGATTTAAAATTGAGCATCTTTGAAAAAAACATCGCTGGATACAGTATGCTTTCCTCAATTTTTGTGCGTATCAAAACTGGTTTAGTCTGTTCAGCTATGCTGGCAGTTATAATCATCGCAGGGTGTACCATGCCTGACCAACAAGGGCAACAACCTTCGCAAACTCTGGACAAAGTCAGTACAGAAATCGCCCATTATCAATCCATCATTGATGCTGCCAATGGCGAACCTTCTCTTGATGTCATCCGTGCTTATATCGCTCAGGAACCTCTTCTGAAAGATGATACGATTCATCAAAAAAACATTGATGATACCTGGCAGATACTAACCCGCTTTTCTCCGCAAGATAGCCGTGGGTTAGTCATCAACGCTGATGAAAATGTTCTGCAAGGCTGGCTAGACTTACTCAGTACCTATCAGGATAACAAACAGGACTCCGACAAACTACAGGCAGCTATTCGTGACTGGAAAATTCGTTATCCGCAAAACCCGGCAGCACAATCACTTCCAACCCAGTTACAACCTGAAGCCACCCAACCACAAGGTACTAACGCCCGTATTGCACTGTTCCTACCATTAAGTGGTCAAGCAAAAGTATTCGGTGAAGCAATCCGTCAGGGTTTTCTTGACGCTCAATCGGGTTTACCAAGCCTACCAATGCCTACAGAGAATCCGGCAAGCTTACCTATCAATGAAGCTACACCGGCTGAATCAGCAATACCAACCGTTCAGTCAACGCTTGCCATAGCAAATACACCAATTAACACGCAACCAGTCAAAATCTATGACACTGCAAGTCAGCCATTAGAAAATTTATTCATGCAGGCTGAACAGGACGGGATGAATTTAGTTGTCGGACCGCTACTTAAACCTGACGTGGTTAAACTGGTTCAGATTAATACTCCACTAAACATGCTGGTGCTGAACGAATTAGATAATGCACAACCCCAACCCAATATTTGTTATTTTTCTTTGTCACCAGAAGATGAAGCAAAAAATGCCGCAGAGCATATTTGGCAGCAACAGAAACAGAATCCTCTGATACTGGTTCCTCGTGGTAGCTTCGGTGACAGAATTGCTAAAGCATTCGCGGAAGAATGGCAAAAACAAGGTGGTCATGCCGTTTTGCAACAAACCTTCGGCTCTTCTGCCGAACTGAAACAATCAATTAACAGAGGTATTGGTATTCGTCTAACTGGGACTGCCGTTGTTGTTCATGTAGCAAATCAGCCCATACCAACCACTATAGGTAATCAGGAAATCCCTCAGATAAATACAGATGTGGTTTCCACCTCTGATGGTGCAGTAGATGCAGTTTATATTGTTTCCACCTTGGATGAACTGACTCTGATTAAGCCAATGATTGATATGGCAATCAGTTCCCGCAATAAACCTGCTCTATATGCAAGTTCCCGTAGTAATCAGGCCGGTGCTGGTCCTGATTTCCGTCTGGAAATGGAGGGAGTACAATTTAGCGACATTCCATTAATAGCAGGTGCTAACCTGCCACTGATGCAGCAAGCAGCCGGTAAGTTTGCGAACGATTACTCTCTGATGCGCCTTTACGCTATGGGTATTGATGCCTGGTCATTGGCAAATCAATTCAGTCAGATTCAACTTCAAAGTGGTTTCCATCTCAATGGTGCTTCCGGTATGCTATCTGCTCAAGAAAATTGCACGATTTTTCGACAGCTCCCATGGATGCAGTATCATCATGGTCAAATCATTACCATTTAATTTAACCGTTGATTGCCGCTTGTTATCAGGCGGCATTTAATTTAAGCAATCCATTTCAAAATGAAAATAAAAAAGCCGACAAGTTATTTGCTGGGACGCAGCTATGAAACGCAGGCAAAGTTATTTTTACAAAAACAGGGACTATCTTTTATCGCTGCGAATGCGAAAGTACATGGTGGTGAAATTGACCTGATTATGAAAGACAAGCAGACTTGGGTCTTTATTGAAGTCCGCTTTCGTAAACTAGAGCAGCATGGCGATGCGCTCTCGACAGTCACCCGTAGCAAGCGTAAAAAACTATTACACGCTGCCGCAGTGTGGTTATATCAACGAGGCGAATGTTTTGAAACTACTTCTTGTCGCTTTGATATTTGTGCTATTACTGGTCAAAGATTTGAATGGTTACCAAATGCCTTCAATCAAAATGAGTTCACTCGTTAAAATGATACTGAGTAGGTTATAAACGTGCTGGATAGAATTAAAGTCTGTTTTACGGAAAGTATTCAAACTCAGATTGCCGCTGCAGAAGCATTACCTGATGCTATCTCTCGTGCTGCAATGACGATGGTTGAGTCATTACTAAATGGTAATAAAATCCTTTGCTGTGGCAACGGTGGTTCAGCCGCAACTGCACAGCGGTTTGCTGCCAATATGATCAACCGGTTTGAAACTGAGCGTCCAAGTCTTCCTGCATTATCACTTAACGCAGATAATGTGGTAATAACTGCGATTTTAAGCAGTAAACAGCATGATGAAATTTATGCTAAACAGGTTCGAGCATTAGGTCAGCAAGGTGATGTGTTATTAGCTATCTCCACTCATGGTAATAGCCGTGACGTTGTTAAAGCTGTTGAAGCTGCTGTAAACCGCGATATGACGATTGTCGCCCTTACTGGCTATGATGGTGGTGAACTTGCTGGTTTATTAGGGCCGCAGGACGTGGAAATTCGTATTCCATCTCATCGCAGTACCAGAATTCAGGAAGTTCATATGCTAACAGTTAACTGCCTATGTGACTTAATCGACAATACACTCTTTCCCCATCAGGATGACTAAGGAACCAATAATGCGATTTCTCTCCCTATTAACTACGGTTTGTGCCGCGGTAATGTTACAAGGATGTATTGGTGCTGCGGTAATAGGTTCTGCCGCCGTAGCGACTAAAACAGCCACTGATCCCCGTACTATCGGCCAACAGGTCGATGATGGCACACTGGAAGCACGTGTGAGTAATGCGCTTAACAAAGATAAACAACTCAAGGAACAAACCCGAATTATTACTACTGCCTATCAAGGGAAAGTTTTGCTGACAGGTCAAAGCTCAGATTCAAGCCTTTCAGACCGTGCTAAACAAATAGCATCACGTGTTAACGGAACGCAGGTTATTTACAATGAAATTCGTCAGGGTAAACCTGTTGAATTGGGTACTGCGTCTAAAGATACTTGGATCACCACCAAGATACGTTCAAAAATCCTGGCGAGTGACTCAGTTAAGTCTTCCAACATAAAAGTTGTTACGGAAAACGGTGAAGTCTTTTTGCTGGGAATTCTGACTAAGCAAGAAGGCAATGCCGCAGCAAAAATTGCTAGCGAAACTGACGGTGTAAAACGGGTAACAACTGCATTTACTTATTTAAATTAAGTATGTTACAGGGGTGATATATAATAAAACTTTCCCCAGATATATTGAGCCGCGCCCACTCTTTGGCGCGCGCGCTTTACTCTTTTATCGCCCAACGTCAAACCTAGTGACTTTGCTACCCTTCCCTTAATTATTTTTCATTAACTCATTTTTCTTAAGATAACTCACTTCTCCCAACAGCCTCATTTGCCGCAAAATCCATTGTTGACGCTGTAAAACATAAGCTGAAGGTGCATTAACTTTATAACGGTGTGGATTAGGCAATACTGCTGCGAGTAAGGCTGCTTCTGACATTGTCAATTTACTAGCCGATTTATGGAAATAGTGTCTGGATGCCTCTTCAACACCAAAAATACCCTCCCCAAATTCTGCAATATTAAGATAAACAGTTAGAATTCTGCTTTTTGTCCATCCCAACTCAATGGCAAAAGTCATCCCTGCTTCCAACCCTTTCCTCAACCAGCTACGCCCATTCCACAAAAATAAATTTTTAACTGTTTGCTGAGAAATTGTTGAAGCCCCTCGGAGTCTTCCCAGGTCATTCTTATTATGCTCAAATGCCTTTCCGATAGCATCCAAGTCAAATCCCCAATGCTGCGGAAATTTTTGATCTTCCGCAGCAATAACAGCTAATGCGATATTTGGCGATATTTGCTCTTGCTCTATCCAGATAGAACGAGAAACATAAGAAAAATTAAATGATAACCAAGCATTAATCTGACGCTCAACCATAACCATAGATAATGGCGCTGGCAAAAATGAAAATGCAACAACAGAAACTATCCATAAGATAATGACTGAAATCACGATTTTTTTAAGCCAGAGCCATAAAAATTGCAAAGAATTTCGCACTTAGTTACTCAGTCATTTCCAATACTTTTCTGACAAGTTTATCAATTCCTTCCTCTGCCTGAGAGATAGATTCAGCAAGCATATAGGCTGGAGTTGTAACAATTTTATTTTCTAAATCAACAACAATATCATTTACCTTACAAACTATATGTATTCCCCCCATTTTCTCTATTTGGGCAACTGTGTCGGGATCATCACCAATAGTTAATTTCACCGGTTTATTAAGTAGTTTCGGCAACATAACGGGAGCAATGCACATAAATCCCATTGGTTTATGTTGTTGGTGCATAGCTCTCACTAAACTTAATAAATCTTTATTGATTTCGCAGTCAACTTCTTTAATCGCAAAGTCACATAAATTCTTTGCAACACCAAATCCCCCAGGAATGATCAGGGCATCAAACTCATTTGCATTTGCATGTGACAAAGGCTTGATTTTTCCTCTTGAAATACGCGCAGATTCCTGTAAGACATTACGTTTTTCACCGGTTTCTTCACCATTAATATGATTAATAACATGAAGTTGTGGATCATCAGGAGCCAAAAAGCATGTCTTAACACCTGAACGATCTAAAGAAAGCATTGTTAATACTGATTCATGAATTTCACTACCATCAAATACACCACATCCACTTAAGACAACCGCAACTGATTTCATACCTCACTCCATTTGTAGTAGATTATTGCTTAACCCTTTAGGGGGTCAAACACCAATCTTCATCACAGATTTTAATGAATCTTGTAACAAAAAATCTTATCTTTGCTATGTTGGTACTTGTATGATGTACGGAGAATTCCCCATTTACTCGCCCCAACAAAGATGTATTAGATAGGCGTGTAAAAAGTTTTCCCTGGTGTTGGCGCAGTATTCGCGCACCCCAACCTCGGTTGGGGTTATTTTTTTTCTGCATCTGCCAACCATTCCCCTAAAATTTCTGTATCGTTTCTCCATTCTTGTTTTAACTCATCAACCCATTCCTGAACATTATCCCACCATGCGGGTAAATCCGGTGATTGGATCTGCTGAGCCAGTTGCTGTAAATGACGTAATCCGACCGAACCTGCGGCACCTTTTATCTTATGGGCTTCCTCCGTAATGCCTTTCTGGTCTTTAGCTGTCATATTCGAATCCAAAACAGATAGGTACCCCGGCATCATCTTTTCAAATACACTTAAACTATTGCGAATCAATTGAGGGCCAACGAGTTCTATGTATTGATTAAGCATTTCTGTATCAAGTAAATCTTCATCTTTTTTCATCAATCCCAACTCATCTTCCTTTGGCTTCATACAATATACAGACTGCTCTCCCCAGAATTGTTCAATAATGGCAGTTAACGCATTGACAGAAAGTGGTTTACTCAGTACTCCATCCATACCCGCATCTAAATATTCTTTTCTATCTTTTAAAACATTAGCAGTCAGCGCAATAAGTGGGGGCAGCCCCTGTTTGGTATAACGCTTACATAATTCACGAGCGATATCTAATCCGCTCATATCAGGCAGTTGAATATCAAGTAATACCAGATCAAACTCTCCCGGCTGGAACACGGCAAGAGCATCTTTACCATTCATTACTACCTCTACGCTGTTACCCAACTTTTCCAGTACTGAGCGAGCAACTATGACATTCAGCTCAATATCTTCTACCAACAGGATATGCAAAGCCGGAAGGGGATAATCTTCTGTATCTTCTTCACATGGAAGGTGCTCCTCCATAGCAGGCGCAATGATAGACAATGTGAATCGAGAGCCTTTTCCCGGCTCACTTTCCACCACAATATCTCCTCCCATACTTTGGGATAAGCGTTTGGATACAGCCAATCCAATACCCGTTCCTGTTGCTGGACAACCACCACTACTGCCTTTCACCTGATAATACATCGCAAAGATCTTCTCCTGCTCATCAAGAGGAATACCAATCCCCGTGTCAGTGACTTCAAAAAGCAGACGATCTCCTTCTTCATACCAGATTCGAACATTAATCTCGCCTTCTTGGGTGAACTTCACCGCATTACCAATCAGGTTCCATAAAATTTGGCGTAAGCGAGTACCATCTGTGAGAATTTTAGCGGGTAATGGCAATGCGGGTTCCATGACAAATCTAATACCTTTTGGCTGCACAAGAAGCCCAGAGAGGTTTTCGAGATCGGACATAAAACCGGTAAAATCAATTGGCTGATTATCAATCTGCACTTTGCGCCGCTCAATTTTATCCATTTCTATAATGTCATTAAAAATATTACCCAGCGTGATAGCACTGACATGAATCGTTTTCAGATAATTATTTTGCTCAGGAGTCAACTCAGTATCGAGCAAGATGCGGCTCAAACCAACAATGCCATTTAAAGGCGTACGAAGCTCATGGCTAATCGTAGAGATAAAAGTCGTCTTATCCCTGCTGGCATTCTCCAAAGCGTCCTGATAGCGCTTACGTTCCGTTATATCGCGCCCAAACCCCATAAGCCCATGTCTCTTTCCTACCCGATCATAAAAAGGGACTTTCCGCAGTTCAAAACAGGCTTTTCGGCCATCGTGATAAACCAGCCATTGCTCATAAGTCAGCGCAACGTTATGACGGAATACTTTTTCATCAGTTTCCATCACCTTACGAGCAACCTCTTTGTCATAAACATCATGGGGTGTCAGACCAATAAGCTGTTTCTGACTTTTGCCCGTCAGCAATTCCATGGCCCGGTTACAACCAGAGAACTCATTATTTTCATTACGGTAATAGACCAAGTCAGGAGAAGCATCGAGAAAAGATTTCAGTAATACCGATTGCTGTTCCAGTTCAACCTGGGTCTGCTCACGGTGTTTCACCTCTTCTTGTAATTTATCCAACAACATCAGATGCGCCTGCTCTGCTTTTTCTCTTTCTGAGATCTCCTGATTAAGCTTAATAATGTTATCTTTTAATTGCTGATTAAGTTCTCTATCGCGCTGACGCATAACTTCCAATTTTTCAACTAATCTGGATAATCGTTGTCGGGATTCTTCAAGCTGCTCAACAACAACCGAAAGGAAATAGACAGCCCAGGGAGTAATCAATAGACCAAAGAAGATTGAACGGACTAAATCAATACTTTGTACTCCTCCCTGAAGCAGGAAAGTCACTACCATCTGTACACCCATGGCAAGAACCACCAATGCAGATGCAAGCAGTAATGAGAAGCGAACTAACCCCAATTTCATCATTAAATCAACATAATATTGGGCCAGGCCCCTGAGCAACTTCATAAAGACTCCTGTTCATATGACCAATCCAAATCATACCGTAAAAAACCGACTACTTCGTTGAAGGAATACAGAAATTGTTGACCCGATAAAACAATAGTATTACGTAATAGTTTAGGTTATAACTTCCCAAATATTATTCTGGCTTTTCATCTTTGCCGGCCTTTTTTCACAATCCAAATATGAATATATAATCATATTGACCGCTAAAATAAGCATAAAATTCTTTTTTACCATGTTGATAACCACAATGAGGATAAAACTTTATTCTTATAAAGAAATAAAAATATATATTAATACTATATAGTTTTAGTTTGTCAGACTTTAAATCTGAAAAATAAACATTTAACAGTATATATAAAACAGATATCACACTAATATTAGTGAGATAGCTCACATTAAAATTCCAACATGATCTATATCACACAACACCAACATTACATTTTTTACTTAAAAATCATAAAATTAAATCAACATTTTACCGATTTCAGCCTTATCCCGGCAATATTTGACCTGATTTACATTTCTCGTTAATTTGGAAAGCCACTGGAAATCATCAGTCAGATCCTCATCTGAACCATAATTATGCAGTGACACAATATTGTTTGTATCACCTATTTCTAACAAACAAGTGATAGTTGATTAAGGACGCAATTCAGACACCCGTAAAAACATTAATCTCACAAATTTTTGTGAGTTTCTGTGAGAGTCGGACAGAACCTGGGGAGGTTCACTATGCTATATAACAAATCTCAAGAAAAGGATAACTGTGGTTTTGGACTGATAGCCCATATCGAAGGGGAGCCAAGCCACAAAGTCGTTCGTACCGCTATCCATGCACTGGCGCGCATGCAACATCGTGGTGCTATCCTGGCAGATGGTAAAACAGGTGATGGTTGTGGTTTATTACTGCAAAAACCCGACCGTTTTTTTCGTATGGTCGCGCAGGAGCAAGAGTGGCGTTTAGCTCGTAATTACGCAGTCGGTATGTTATTTCTCAGCCAGAACTCTCAGATTGCACAAGCCTGCCGGGAAATAGTCGAACAGGAGTTACAAAATGAAACTCTGTCAGTCGTTGGCTGGCGTGAGGTACCGACCAACATTGATATTTTGGGTGAAATAGCCCTTTCAAGCCTCCCCCGTATCGAACAGGTTTTTGTTAATGCTCCTGCTGGCTGGCGCGCACGAGATCTAGAACGCCGTCTCTTCATTGCCCGCCGCCGAATAGAAAAACGCATCAGCGACAGTGACTTTTATGTTTGCAGTTTGTCCAATCTGGTCACTATCTATAAAGGATTATGCATGGCGGCAGATTTGCCCCGCTTCTATCCTGATCTAGCTGATTTACGTCTAGAATCAGCTATTTGCTTGTTTCATCAACGTTTCTCAACCAATACAGTCCCACGCTGGCCACTAGCACAACCTTTCCGCTATCTCGCTCATAATGGTGAAATAAATACGATAAATGGTAACCGCGAGTGGGCACGGGCAAGAGCCTATAAATTCAAAACTCCGCTTATTCCTGATTTACAAACTGCCGCCCCTTTCGTAAACGAAACAGGATCAGACTCCAGCTCACTCGATAATATGCTAGAACTGTTTCTCAATGGTGGAATGGATCTCATCCGTGCTATGCGGCTACTGGTTCCTCCTGCATGGCAAAACAACCCTGATATGGATGAGGATCTGCGAGCTTTCTTTGACTTCAACTCCATGCACATGGAGCCATGGGATGGTCCTGCCGGTATCGTCATGTCAGATGGCCGCTATGCTGCTTGTAACCTAGATCGTAATGGCCTGCGCCCGGCACGTTATGTCATCACAAAAGATAAACTGATCACCTGTGCTTCCGAAATCGGTATCTGGGATTATCAGCCAGATGAAGTAATAGAAAAAGGACGAGTCGGTCCCGGTGAACTCATGGTGATTGATACCCGCCAAGGCCGCATTCTTCATGCAGAAGAAACCGATAACGACCTGAAAAGCCGCCATCCATATAAAGAATGGATGGATAAAAACGTTAAACGCCTTACCCCATTCGAAGAATTACGACAAGATCAATCGGGTCACCGGGATCTGGACGATCAATCCCTGGCGGTTTATCACAAGCAATTTGCCTACAGCAATGAAGAATTGGATCAAATTATCCGTGTTCTGGGAGAAAACGGCCAAGAAGCAACAGGTTCAATGGGTGATGATACTCCGTTTGCTGTATTCTCCAGCCGCCCACGAATTATTTATGACTATTTCCGTCAACAATTCGCTCAAGTCACTAATCCACCCATCGATCCACTGCGCGAAGCACATGTTATGTCTCTCACAACCTGCATAGGACGTGAGATGAATGTATTTTGTGAAGCGGAGGGACAGGCACATCGGCTAAGTTTTAAATCCCCGATTCTGCTCTACTCTGATTTTCATCAATTAACCACTCAGCAGAGTCCACATTACCGCACAGAACGCTTAGACTTAACGTTCAATCCACAGGAAACCCATCTGCACAATGCCCTGCTTGTACTGTGTGACCAGGCTGAACAACTCGCCAGAGATGGTGCGGTACTACTGATATTATCTGACCGCAATATTACACCAGAAAAATTACCAATACCCGCCCCCATGGCTGTTGGTGCTATTCAACATCGTCTGGTAGAAAAAAGTTTGCGCTGTGATACCAATCTGATAGTAGAAACAGCCAGTGCCCGTGATCCGCATCATTTCACTGTACTACTGGGATTTGGTGCAACAGCTATCTACCCCTATCTGGCTTACGAATCACTGGCAAAAATGGTCGATAATGGCACGATTAACAAACCTTATGCTGATGTCATGCTCAACTACCGCAATGGCATCAATAAAGGGCTATATAAAATCATGTCGAAAATGGGTATCTCGACGATTGCTTCCTATCGTTGTTCTAAATTGTTTGAATCCGTTGGCTTACATTCTGAACTCACTGAGTTTTGCTTCAACGGCGTCATCAGCCGGATTGGAGGGGCTAACTTCAGTGATTTTGAGCAAGATCTGAGAAATTTATCCAAACGGGCATGGCTTGCCCGCCAGCCGGTTGATCAGGGAGGATTGCTAAAATATGTTCATAATGGCGAATATCATGCTTATAACCCAGATGTCGTAAGTGCTCTACAATCTGCAGTTCATAGCGGTGAATACAGCGACTACTTGAAATATGCTCGTCTGGTTAATCAGCGACCCATTACGACAATCCGTGATTTGCTGACGATAAAAACAAAAGATGAATCTATATCCATAGATGAAGTGGAATCAGCCGAAGAGCTGTTTAAACGCTTTGATACTGCCGCAATGTCGATTGGTGCATTAAGCCCTGAAGCACACGAAGCTCTGGCTGAAGCAATGAATACACTAGGTGGCTTTTCCAACTCTGGTGAAGGTGGAGAAGATCCCGCGCGTTACGGTACAAAAAAGGTTTCCCGTATCAAACAAGTTGCTTCCGGTCGATTTGGCGTGACACCCGCCTATCTGGTCAACGCTGATGTGATTCAAATTAAAGTAGCACAAGGCGCTAAACCTGGGGAAGGAGGGCAGTTACCAGGTGATAAAGTGACACCTTATATTGCAAAATTACGTTATTCCGTACCAGGTATCACACTCATTTCTCCACCACCACATCACGACATTTACTCGATTGAAGATCTCGCTCAGTTGATTTTCGATCTAAAACAGATCAACCCCAAGGCATTGATCTCAGTAAAACTGGTTTCAGAACCGGGAGTTGGCACAATTGCAACCGGTGTTGCTAAAGCTTATGCCGATTTAATTACTATCGCAGGTTATGATGGCGGTACTGGTGCTAGCCCATTGTCATCTGTGAAATATGCCGGATGCCCGTGGGAATTAGGATTAGTGGAAACCCAACAAGCTCTGGTTGCCAACGGATTACGCCATAAGATCCGCTTACAGGTAGATGGCGGACTGAAAACAGGCGTAGACATCATCAAAGCAGCCATTCTTGGCGCTGAAAGTTTCGGTTTCGGCACTGGGCCAATGGTTGCCCTTGGATGCAAATATCTGCGTATCTGCCATCTAAATAACTGCGCAACGGGTGTCGCAACTCAGGATGAAAAATTACGCCGTGACCACTACCACGGATTACCTGAACGGGTCATGAATTATTTCCGTTTTATTGCCCGTGAAACCAGAGAGATCATGGCTGAATTAGGTATCAGAAATCTGACTGATCTGATAGGCAGAACTGATCTACTTGAAGTATTGGAAGGCATCTCAGCAAAACAAAGCAAATTAAATCTTGAACCTCTATTGGCAACAGCGGAACCACATCAGGGCAAGACATTATATTGCACTGAAAACAACCCACCATTTGATGATGGAGTCCTGAATAAAAACTTACTGTCTCAAGCCGTCAGTTATATTGAAAATCAAAAAAGTAAAACTTTCTATTTTGATATCCGTAATACCGATCGCTCAGTCGGAGCTTCTCTTTCTGGCTTTATTGCTGAGCGATATGGTAATCAAGGGATCGCAGCGGCTCCAATAAAAATTCATTTTAATGGCACTGCGGGTCAAAGTTTTGGTGTTTGGAATGCTGGCGGCCTGGAACTCACACTTATCGGTGATGCCAATGATTATGTCGGTAAAGGCATGGCGGGTGGCTGTATTGTAATACACCCACCCGTGGGATCTGCCTTCAAAAGCCATCAAGCAACCATTATTGGTAACACATGTCTCTACGGTGCAACCGCAGGCAAGCTGTTTGCTGCCGGGCGTGCCGGAGAACGCTTTGCCGTTCGCAATTCAGGTGCGATTACCGTTGTAGAAGGTATTGGAGATAATGGCTGCGAATACATGACAGGCGGTATAGTCTGTATTCTCGGACGTACTGGAATAAACTTTGGTGCAGGAATGACCGGCGGCTTTGCTTATGTTCTGGATGAAAATGCTGATTTTCGCAAACGAGTTAATCCAGAATTAGTTGAAGTACTGGCAGTAGATACCTTGGCTATCCACGAAGAACATTTGAGAGGGCTTATCACTGAACACGTTCTTTTGACCGGTTCCCAACGTGGTGAAGATATTCTTGCTAACTGGCAACAGTGGCTGAGTAAATTTGCACTTGTGAAACCCAAATCCAGTGATGTAAAAGCCCTTCTGGGACATCGCAGTCGTTCTTCCGCAGAATTGCGAATTCAGGCGCAGTAAGGAGTCAAGATGAGTCAGAATGTATATCAATTTATCGACTTACAGCGCGTCGATCCGCCTAAAAAACCGCTGAAGATCCGCAAAATAGAATTTGTAGAAATCTATGAGTCATTTTCAGAAGTCCAGGCACAAACACAGGCAGATCGCTGCCTTTCATGCGGTAACCCTTATTGCGAATGGAAATGCCCTGTTCATAACTATATTCCGAATTGGCTCAAACTTGCCAATGAAGGGCGTATCATGGAAGCGGCTGATTTGTCCCATCAGACAAACAGCCTGCCGGAAGTCTGTGGCCGCGTTTGTCCACAGGATCGCCTTTGTGAAGGCGCCTGTACTTTGAATGACGAGTTTGGTGCCGTGACTATCGGTAATATTGAACGCTATATCAATGATAAAGCGATTGCTATGGGCTGGAAGCCGGATATGTCACAAGTTCAACCAACGGGCAAACAAGTCGCTATTATTGGCGCAGGCCCTGCCGGACTGGCTTGTGCTGATGTATTGACCCGTAATGGTGTACAAACTGTCGTTTTTGATCGTCACCCAGAAATAGGCGGGTTACTCACTTTTGGCATACCTGCATTTAAACTAGAAAAAGAGGTGATGCTACGACGCCGTAAAATTTTTTCTGAGATGGGAATTGAGTTCCGGCTCAATACCGAAATAGGTAAAGATCTTGCCCTGTCTGAACTGACTGAACAGTTTGATGCTGTATTTCTTGGTGTAGGAACTTATCAGTCGGTGCGTGGGGAACTGGCAAACGAAGATGCTAATGGCGTTTATGATGCACTGCCATTCCTAATTGCTAATACCCGGCATCTAATGGGCTATCCCGCTCTACAATCACAACCTTTGATAGATATGCGTGGTAAACGGGTTGTGGTCCTCGGTGGTGGCGATACTGCAATGGATTGCGTCAGAACTTCTATTCGCCAAAAAGCGGCTTCTGTTACCTGCGCTTATCGCCGTGACGAAATAAACATGCCGGGTTCCCGCCGCGAAGTGAAAAATGCCAAAGAAGAAGGCGTGGAATTTTTGTTTAACCTGCAACCTATCAGCATTGAAATCAACAGTTCAGGTCAAGTTTGTGGAATAAAAATGGTACAGACTCAATTAGGTAAACCTGATGAGAATGGACGCCGCCAAGCTGAAATTATCACTGGTTCAGAACATCTACTCGAAGCTGATGCGGTGATTATGGCATTTGGTTTTAGAGCACATACAATGAATTGGCTAAATGACCATCAAGTTACACTAGATAAACAAGGACGTATCGTCGCACCAGAATTTTCTGATATTCCTTTCCAGACCAGTAATCCTCAGATATTTGCTGGCGGAGATGCCGTCCGTGGCTCTGATCTGGTTGTAACAGCGATTGCCGAAGGGCGTAAAGCAGCACAAAGTATTCTCGACTACCTCGATATTTAATCAACACAGGGAGCGTTTCGGCTCCCATATTTCCATTATCATTTCAATAAATTATATTAATCAAATTACCCTTCATATATAGTAAGTATCTTAATGAACATTATGCATTTACTGCTGTGATACTAAATTATCTGGATAATATTCATTCTGATTACACTGAATTTTAAATAAAATATTTCAAATACTTGATTCATATATCACTATACTTACTCAACTATAAATACTGGAAATATTAATGCCCCTACTAAAAGCTCTACTCTTATTGTATTCAACTTTGTTTACCAGTCTTCCAACACTTGCTTTATCACCAACCTTTACAGCCAATGATATTGCCAGAGAGATTACAAACAGAGGTGTCAACTCTGTTGTTGCAGAATTAGGAGAGACAGGTGTCAGACAAGAAATAACTCACAAAATTACTACTGGTGATAGCAACTGGGTAAAGTTAGCCTTCAAATTAACTCAAAGTATGCATCTTGATTTTTCCAAAGAGATACTCTACGCACTCTCCATTGCATTAATCAATAATCCTGTTGATGTCCTTGCTGCCGCAGATAAAGAAAAAAATATATCATTAGCTGATATCTGTACAATCCCACCAGAACTTGAAACCAGAGAAAATAAAATAAAGTTTGTCGATAAAGTCAGAAAAAGCCTGGAATCCATCACAGACTATGAAATTAAAGGAAGAGTTGAAGAGTGTTTCTGGGAGCTAAATAAAGCCTACAATGTGGAATTTTAAATAAGTGCGCCCAGTATCGATCCACGTTGATCCATCTCCATTTATTTCCTGGAAATTGAGAATACAGTTCCCATCGATCTTCCAACGGTTCTCAATCATTGCCACATATGCAGCATGAATGAATTGTCACTGTTTTACACAGTGACAATTCACTCGAACTGAAGTGGCTTCCCCCACCCTATCGAGGGCTTACGGCAGTTTTTGCTCAGTGATAACAGCAGGTACTGGGCTTATCGTAGTCATGATTTATGGGCGCAACAGCTTAATCACCGTCGTTCATATCAGCAAGTGATATTGCAGGAGCAACCGGTGGTTCTACTACGCCCTAAAAGGGATGGCATTTACTATCACTAATGATTTACAGGAAAACCACGGTGAACTTGCTGAGAAACTGGATGAGCTAGAAGGAGAGTTACAAGAAAAAATCATCAATTGGCTAAAAGAGCATCGGCAAGATGGCGGTGCCATTAGCAACCTTACCAGTACAAATTACTCACAGATGCTCAATAAACAACACATAACCACCGTATCCCCATCAGCACAGGGAACACTTTACTCTCATTACTTAACTCTTTTCTATTATCGGTTTATCCCCGCAAACACGAGGAACTCTTTTACCCTACCATCACTATAAAACCCGAATCAGGTTGATCCTCGTAGACCACAAGGAACGCATTGCCGTAGACAGGAATAGCTCTGTTTTTAGCGGTTTATCCCCGTAAGGACGGGGAACATGGTATATCTCGGCTGAATTAAACGCTAACTGTTCGGTTTATCCCCGTGAGCAAAGGGAACTCTTTCCCAAACCGAAAATACATCAGTATCAGTTCGGTTCATCCCCGCATACAAGAAACGTTTACGAGTCACCTTTAGCCTGACATTCACAAAAGTAGTTATCCTCGTAGGAACAAGGAACACAGATTGCTACTAGTTACATCCCTGTTACTGTCCGGTTCATCCCATAGAGACAGGGAACGTAAGGAAGACAAATCAGTAGTGTCATTTTCGTACGGTTTATCCCCGTAGGTATACAGTTACAGGGAACATTTCCTTAGCTTGATGCTACTTAGAGCACTACTGGGTTCATCCCCGTAGAGACGGGGAACATTGAGCGAGCTTAACAAAGCATCACTCTTGACGCGGTTTATCCCCGTAAAGACGAGGAACATCTCAGAAAAATGATTTATCCATTTTAAATACTCTGGTTTATCCCCGTAAACACAAGGAACACTCAAATTCTCTCATTGATGAGGTTTATCGAGTTTGGTTTATCCCCGTAGGTACAAGGAACACTCATTAGCGCTATCTCTCATCGTTAATTATAACGGTTTATCCCATTGAGCAAGGGGACATATTCTTTCTGGTCCAAACGTCACAGAGGTTTCTGTGCATCCCCACAAGCGTGAGGAACAGGGTAATCATTCTACCCATACCCTTCATCCTTCAAATTGCTGCTTTGTTGGCTGCGTTCACTTACCCCGGTCACATCGTTATCTATGCTCCTGGGGATGCGTTCTCTTGCCGCCGCGCTGCAAATTGAAATCTATTGGGTATATACTTTTTAGAATAGCGACTAATTCCCATTCTATCAAGGAAATCGCAATATTAATGCATTAGTTAACAGTATTGCTTTTACCACGCGTTTGAATCATAAATGTGCCCTTTGTTAAGCTACAACCTAATAAGTTTTACGGACACAAACACTTTAACATCAATACGCTTATCCCAATCAAGATTATTGAATTACGATTTTCAATAAAAACGCCATCATACAGCTCTGATTAACATTAATCCGCATCCCATAGCCTTAGCCCGACCAAAACCTTTTGCGTACTGAGCCAAATACAAATCACTATTAGTAATGGTCAAAAGACCTTGAAAATCGACACTAGAAAATTGTATTTTCTGCCCTCTCTTTTTTACGCTTCGATGCTGGGTATAACCTTCAATATCCAATAAATCATCAAACTGGATACCCCATTGCTGCATACGACGATTATTCAGGAGCCAATTACGGGCAGCATCCTCCATCATAACCTTTATTTTTTTCTGTCCAGTTTCCCCCCGCTGTTTTGCCTGAAACTTAGCATGCATCAAGACGTCATGACGCCGGCGTTTACCAAAAGGATCGATAATACAGACTGTCGGATTGACACGTAATTTGAAAGCTAAACGTTGTCCCTCTTTTAAGAGGGGATAAAATGCTTTCGTTTGAACATCGAATAATGGTGATTCAGTTTGCGGTGAAGTTTTAGACAAAACATAAAACACAGGTAATCCTATCATTCCAATTTCTTGCCGAAATAAAAAATGACGTTTTTCGTCTGCTGAAAATAATTTCCATAACAATTGATGAGAAGTATAAACACCATTTTCACCAAGTTTTTCCAATATATTTGCTGTCTGGCTTGATTGTCGGAGCATAATTTTAGATAGATACATCAACACCCTCCTCAACAGAAAATTGATACATAATACGTTGCCTGAATTGCCAACGTCCTCGGTTAATCGGCTCATCCCAAGGATAGTTTATTAAGGTATTTGTAGAGATCATTTCATCTTTATTTCCTTCCCAAAAATAAGTAACAAAACCATCTGCTCTTAACCATGATTTATCTTCTTTATCAGAATGAGTCAGCGATGGAAAAGGCGTATCCAATGCACCTTTTAATGTCGATAATTCAATCAATTTAGGGCAAAGAGGTAAAGCTGGCGGGCAAGATTTACGTCCAAGGTGCAAAACAAATACAGGTTTAAGTAAAGCATCCCGCAGTTGTTCAAGCGTAAAAGAAGCGTGCCCAGTTAATGCAATAGCGACTATCCAAATACCATCACAACGATAATCACGATTCGATAATATGGTATTAAGTTTATCTGCACTTAATTCACTTTTACGGCTCTGATGAACGACGTTATTATCGTGCGTCGGGACTTGTGTCGTATGGTAATCACGTATTAAAGAACCAGGAATAGTTTGCTTAATTGCTATCAATACACTTTTTTGTAATTTTACTAACTCAGATTCATTATCTCGTCGAATACCTAACGCTGCCCCCAATAACCCCAAAATTGCAGAACGACCAGGATATAATCCCGTTGGCCTTTCTCCCCCAACCGCTGACTGGCCCCAACTTGCCATAGAACCATATAAGCGAAAGACTAAATACGCTTTCATTCTGCCCTCCCACTACCGAGCCACAAATTCAAGCAGTTCAGTCAAACGCCCTTCTCCGGTGAATGTGTTGAATGTATATCGCTCATCAGCACAATCACCATAAACCTTATCAATATTTTGCATTTGCTTTTCTAATGCATTAATTGCAGATGGGCCTTGGTTACTGTCATTTATCGGTTTTAAAAATGAGACAGATAAAGAACGAGGTTGTTGTTCACCTTTTTCAGCGAGAGCAAAACTGGCATAAGCACGAGAAGCGAAACTATTTTGTTTACCCGTTGGCGATATTTTTACAGCGGCTTCTGTCAATGCTTTAATCGCTTTATTAGCAAGCACTTCATCACCGCCCAAATTCTCTATCAATTGCGTTTTATTAATACAGATGTAGCTGTAAAACAGCGCAGCCGCAAAACCCGCCTCTCCAATATGGGCTGAACCCGTATCTACCTTACCATCATTTAAATCATCCACCGCCGTAAAATAGTCATCTTCAACGACAACAGTATGTACACTAATAGCATGAGCAACCTGGCAAGCGGCTTCGACGTTAAATGCAGGACTTGAAGCTAGCATTCGACCAAACAAAGCAATATCTACAGCAGTTTGCTCAGCTTTTAACAAATTAAGTTCTTCGGATGTCGGCGCTCGGCCTTCTTCTGCCAGCACTGCAACCAGCGACATAACAGACCGCTGCTCTGCCGGGCTGATATGTGCCAACTGTTCAATTTCTAAAGCATCTTTTTTAGTTTTTCCAAAAACACCAGCAATACTTGAAGCCAATGCCTTAGCTGATTTTTCTTTCACCCCAGCACTGATCAAAGCTTCAAATACCTTAATACCAAAACGCTTTGTGCGAATGCCAATATTCTCTGATAACGCCTGCTCAAATAATTCAGAAGTACGCCAATGGCGTTTCAAACTTTGAGAACTTACACGTAAACGTTCAAAACCACCCATTTTGGCTGTCTTAGGACGACCTAAATCATCGCGGTTAAGATTAGATGGCGCATAGGAAGTTAACAGGTGTAATTGAATAAACTGACTCATAATGATTATCCTAAAATTAACTAATGAAGATCTGATAAATCAATCGATTTTCCACTTGCAGCACGGTAATAATCCACAACCCACTTCACATTAATACGCTTATTGGCCTCATAGGGTGGTAGTTGTCTATATTCAGCAAACCATTCCTCAATATCCTGAGCTAGGGCCAGAACCGAAATATTGCCCTTTACTTGTTGTAAAATTCGACGTAATTGGTGCAATAATTCGTTCGGTGTTCTGGCACTTTGTAGCTGTGAAAATCTCAATTCACTGACGACCGATCTATTTCCACCGCCTTTCCTACCTGCTGCCACGGCGAATTTAATGTTACTGTTACTTTTAACATAAACTAATGACACCGCTATCGTTGCCCAATATTCTATTTTTACCGGATTGTTAGATAAGCTAATTTCATCAGGTAAGCTGAGCCATAAATCCCGAAAACTTTCGGTTAACATGGCCATTTCAATATTTTCACAGCGTTTTAGTTGAGCTTTATAAGTAGAAGGCGCTGGAGCAATACCTTTCTCTTTTAATTGTTCTGGCGACAAAAACATACTTTGCCACCAACGCAATAATATGGTTTCAATTTTACTGTCCATTACACTTCCTGTTTACCAGATTGAATATGGTTATTGGAAATAAATATTTTGATCTCTTTTAAAGCATATTGCCCATACAGCCCCATTATTAACTGCTGACGTGCCTTGATGCGTTTCGCCATTGAACGCTCATTGCCAAGCCCAGATAATGTAATATGTTCATCAAATAAATCTCTACAAAGATGGCGCAATGTATTGAGCCAATGTTTAGCTTGCTCCTGCGTAAGAATAGGCTCATTCTGTTTTGTATTATCGATAAGTTGATGAATAACTGAAAAAAATAAAGACTCACTGCGTTGCCAGAAAATAAGATCAATAAAAGAAATGTCGCCTTTTACATCAACAGGTTTTTCAAACCAAGCCGCTTTTATTTGGTTTCGGCATAGCCAAATCACATTGGTTGCCAGCTTTTGTAGTTCTTTGACTTGATTCAGAACCTTTTCTTGTTGTTCAGGCAAGACAAAAAACAATGGCATAGTAACAGAATACCAACAACGTGCTTTCATATTATCCATATCGTAGCCAAATACCCACAAACGAGGCATTACATTTTGCAATTCAGCCAAATCACGACATAAAGCATAAAAATGACTGACTACAGGCGCACAACGTTGCCCTTTGTCACTATGACTAAAAACCAAAACATCCCAGATTTTGTATGTCACTCCTCCTGGCTGGCCTTTAATAGATAAATGTTCTGCTGTTTTTTTGGGGTCCCATTTATAAGGCGTTAACGGATGTTCCCAATTACCGGAATAATTACCACCATAGTTTTGTGTACGATATTCAGAAACAGTGAATGTAGAACACTTACCTGAAATTTTACAAACCTGCTTATTTTTCTCCACCACAAGACGTATACGCCTCGGCATCGCCCAATACATATGTAAAGGATGAACATCAGCGGAATAAATTTCCGTCCCTTGCTCAACACTCGCTTTTGTTGGTTCTAACCAAGGAAAAACCTGTGCACTGGTTAAATCAGGTTCTGAATAATGCCATGCGCTGCGATTAATGACGTTTAACCACAATTTTTGCCATAATGTTGCATCAGTTTGTTGTGGTAATACTAACGTGGTTAATGGCCCTCCTCCCCGTAGCCCGACCCGATGTCCCACACCACCTGATGGCGCATTAATTTGTAAGGTAAAAAGTGCTAAAGCGGCCATTTCAAGAGACATAACATCACCGATGCCTCGTTTAACAAAATGATCAGTATTAAGCTTTAATCCATTGGCTCCCGGCGCTTCAATTAACAGCCCAGCAACAGTGGTTAATTTTATTTTTTGCAGCGGATCAAAATCCTGCATAAAAAGAGGACCTGTACCGGTAATATTGAAAGCATGTACGACTTTATTAAAAGCGTGTTGTAATGTTTTCTTATCTGGTGATGTTTCATACAGGGCATACCATTGATATTTATCTTCAGGCGCAAAAACGGTTTGCAATAAACCAATAGCAAATTGGTAAGCTGCTCCTTGAAAATCAGCTCGCGGTAAAGCGAAGTCCACAACATCATGATCACATATCGTATTCATGGGCAGTACTTTTTCACTACCATCACGTAAGCGGAAAGGCAACCACGGGTCCTGAACCAAGTTCATAACACCTCCTGCTGTTATTTTTCACAAAAGCCTATTGTTGAAGAATAAGTAAAATTCGGATCTTTTTCTGGCAACCAAGGTTGCAAATATTTAATTTGATGGTACCGCTGTTGCAATCTATTGAGAGCCGGAATTAATTTAGTCGGAATTGGGGCTAATTTATCCGCATATTTATTTTTAGATAATTTAACCGTACTTAATGGCACTGAAAACTCTGCAGAATTTACCCATGGCACGAGTTGTCCTGAATCAGTCTGTTTAAGTAATAACACCTCAACAGTTTCAATATCACAGTAGCGCGTATTAATACCTGAATCATCTTCATACCAACTATCAGCACTTCGATCACAGTAACCATATAACTGCCATTGCAACCAATAAGATTTAGCTTTAGCTGCCTGACTTCGTTCTTCGCCAATTAACACATCTTCTCGATGTCTTAACGCTTCAGGTACTTGCTCATCATCATAACCATAAACTGCTTCAATTAATTGACGAGCATCCATAGGCATACGTATTGCACCTAATTTTCTCAACACTCGCATGCCTAACCACAGACGTGCAGGAGATCGATAAACATATTGTGTGTTACGGAAATTATGGCTTAACCAATCTGATTCAGGGTTCTCCTTCCAGTCAGGAGCATGGACAAATAGTACTGGAGCAGGGCGTGAGTCTTTAATGCTATGTTGATAAATACCATCACTATCACGAGTATGGCGATGTAAACGTCCAGCTCGCTGAATCAGATCATCGATAGGACAAATATCTGAAATCATGACATCAGCATCGGTATCTAAACTTTCCTGAAATACTCGCGTAGCAATTAACGCCTTACCCCGGCGCATCTCACCATAACTATTTTTACCAAAAATCGTCATCACACGACTTTCAATTTCTTTTCGATGTTGCAGTACAAATCGGCTATGAAATAATAAGCAACGTTCAGGTTCAGTAAGCAAATTTCGCAACACCTGATAAGCTTCAATCGCATCGTCTACGGTATTTCGAATCCAAACTACGCATTGCCCTTGTACAATGGCGGCCAATACTTTTTCAACACAACTTCCAAAGCTATTTAAGAATTCGACCTTAACTTCCCGATTAACGTCTTTTCGACTCGATAACGGTTGTTCAATAATGGGTGATACAGGGTTTAAATCTATTTTTGTTGCTAGCGGGAAATCAATTTTTTGCAGTAATTGAGAATTCAGTCCGCCGGCATTCAGCCAAATATCCGCTAAACGTTGACGCTGTTTAAGGGTCAGTGTTGCTGTTAATAAAATAGCCGAGCCACCTTGATAAATATGCAACGCTAATAAATTTTCCAGTAAATTAAACATAAATTCATCAGCTGCGTGGACCTCATCAACGATTAATACCTTGTGATTAAGCCCAAACAATCTCAATGATTGATGGCGCCTTGGTAATACAGCCAATAACGCTTGATCAATGGTCCCGATCCCAACAGGCGCTAACAATGCTTTTTTACGTGAATCGGCTAACCATTGACTGCACAGCACTGAAGCCGTGATATCTGTTTTACCATCGTTTCTATCTATATATCCTGAAACCAAGGCAGCGGCACAAAATTGCTCATTCATCTTCCATGTACCATGAGCTAAAACAATATCTGGCTTGCTACCATCTTCTGTTGATAGCATTTGTTGATAATGTTCAGCCATCCGGCTAAACATCGCATCGGACGTCGCCATACTAGGCAGACCGAAATAAAAACCATCGGCGGCTTTTGCTTGCATCAAACGATGTGTGAGCGCTAATGCCGCTTCTGTCTTTCCTGCCCCAGATACATCTTCCAAAATAAATAATTGAGGAGAATTATCTATTGGTATTGATTCAGCCCATTGTTGCAATGGCGTGGCGGCAAATCCGTAATATTCCTGAATGGAAATAAATGGTTTTACTATTGGCGCTTTACCTAATTCTGTCGCCATGACAGCTTTTTCTGCCACTGTTTGGGCATATTGCCAGTAATTCGTTAATGACATAGGTTCAGATTGATATTTAAAATAGTGATTATCAGAACCAATCCAATCCGCCAATACTGTAATACCGGCAAACTGCCAACTCACTTGCTCTAATCGCCGCCGCCATTCTTTGGATCGTAGTTTTTCAATGGGAAACTTAGGTTGTAATAATTCAATTAAATGGTGGGCAAAAAGTGTGACAGCATTAAAATTATGAGGTTCAGTAAAACATTTAATCACTTTATAGTCTGTTTTATCAATTGGCTGACCATGATGTCCTAATACACAATCCATGAACACCATTAAGGTATCAAGCATTTCTTGCTGCTCTCCTTGCTCAATACCTTCAATATTAACCAGTCTCTTAAGTAACTTCGTTTTGATATTTTCCCAAAAATACAACCCCAGACGAGCATGACCAAAATAACGGCCATTATATTTCTTCAAGCAATAGGGTTGAAACAGACCTACTGCTTGATGGGAAAACAATCTTTGAAAAGCAGACGCAAATTTACCAATATCGTGCAAAGCCAATACAAAAGAGATGATGCTTTGTAATTGCTTCGTAGATAATGCCAAAAAATTAGCAAGATCTTTGGTCAACGATCTTTCCAAAGAAAGCAGCTGTATTCCTACAGCCGCCACATCTAAACAATGATAAGGAAGTAGATGATAATCTGCATTATTAGCCTCTGGCTCACTCTTCGACTTACCCCAGTATTGAAAATAAATTGGTATTTCCATCTAAAATCCTTCACTTAAACACTTTTTCCGCATACCTTTAGAACATAATGCGAAAATTTAGATCAAAAAAATACTACTTTCTGTTTTTTTAGGATAATTCTGTATAAAAACGCCTTACCTAAACAGATTAAATTTCCTACTGACTCCTTCAAGCATCAGTCAGAATTAGAATGACATCGTATTGCAATGAAACCACTTGACAGGCCCCTCCATAATTATACATTTGATAAATAAAGAAAATCTTATGAAGGTTCTGTACCATTTCATCAAGAATTCACTTGGGTTGATTACCCTATCCATAAAATGTCAGGTCAATATGAGATGAAAGTACTGATGGGTGTTTAGCTCTGTCAATATACAAATAGATTTATGAATCACATTTCCAGTCATTAATCGTATAAATTTAAATCCTGGGGCAAAAACATAGTGAAGGAGTTAATTAATCAATTTACCTGAATCAGCGGCATGATTAACATCAACACGCTTAACAACCACATGACCATTTAACCGAGTGAATGCAAAGATTATCAGTGTATTCCCTTCCATTGTTTAAATTGAGCAGGCCGAAGGCCATACCTCGCCAAAACACCTTCATGCAATCGCCGTAATTCCTCAATAACCCATGCTTTTAACGTGTCACATTCAGATGGACTTAATTCATTGGAAATCAATTTATCTATAACCTCAATCGAATCCATTTCCGGTGTGACAACAACCTGATAGACAACCTGCTTAATAGTATTTCTATATTGTAACCTTAACGGGTCTGGTTCAGTAATTTCCTGCTTAAGAACCAGATATTCTCGAGTAGAACGTTCGTAAGCCCATAAATAGAGATCTCGTCACCATTCAACTCTGGTCATTTCATAAACACCAAGCATTGCGCGGCTATATGCCTCTTCCGGTACATCTAGAAAAGTCAACGGACATAGATTTGAACGAAGCAACGGCAAATTAGCCGCCAGGCGGGAAGTTCGTTTATTTATATCTGCAAAAGGTTGTAAATACGGCAAGTGGACCATGATGAAAAATGATTGTTCAAATAGATCTGAGATAACTTGAGCTTTCGCAAGCAACGAAGCTAAAACCTCACTAATATAGACCTCTCCCGATAACGGCCTGAAAACACTTTTTCCTATTTCAACCTGATGCTGACGGATACGTCCTTCATCTATACCTATTACCTTTCAAGTTGCTTCTTTGGTGGCTGCACTCACTCATCCCGGTCACAGAATTATCTATGACATAGTTATCTATGCTCCCGAGGATTCGCTCCCTTGCCGTCGCGATCCATCTTGAAATCTATTGGGTATATACTTATTGAATATATTTAAGGATATTTATCTAAGAATCAACACGAACACCCAACCATATTATAGAAACGAAGCAACAGTATTATTCTGCAATTATTAATAAATATTAAAAAAATCTCCAGATTTTACACTAGTGATTCCATAGATATTAATGAACAAGAGTTAGTT